>CAYVRL010000062.1:0-8918 GCA_964454065.1 uncultured Planctomycetales bacterium
GGACTTCACCGGGGCGGTCGAAGGCCAGGCGGATCCGCCCCTTCTTGCTGCGGAGGGGGCGGTCGCCGTCCACGCCCAGGCGACGGCGCAAGTCGTCCATTTCCGCTTTCAGGCTCGCTCGCCGGGTTTCGAGTCGAGAACGCTCCCGCTGCAGGTCGGCGCTCCGTTTGCGCACGAAATCGAACATCGCGTCCAGGGAGCTGCCGGAGGAGGCGGCGTCGAGGACCACGGGTCGAGCGGAATCTCCCCGCAGGGAGGCGATCAGGGCCTCCAGCACCTCGTTCCCGGAGCGGATCGAGGCCTCCTCGGCCTCGAGTTCTTGCCAGGCGTTCTGCTTCTCGTCGAGCGCGGCCCGCAGCTCCTTTCGGGTCTCGGCCGCGAGTGGATCGCCACTCGTGAGCGACACCGAAACGGATTGGACCACCGCCGACCCGCTTTCCACCCGCGTTTGCAGGGAAGAGTCCTCCAGACTCGCGGGAAGGCCGGTGAGGATCAGGACCCGGGAACCCGGAGCCTCGGCGTGAACGGTCAAGACCCGCTCCACCAAGGCCATCCCGTCGTAGACGGTCACTCGATCCAAGCGGGAGGCCACGGACTCCTCCGCAGAGGGGGCGGTTCCCTGCACCGAGGGAGCAGAGGGAGCGGAACAGAGCAGGAGCGCGATGGGGAGCAGCATCGAGGGCGGGGACTCTCGGGAAGAGGGTCGAAGGGGCTATTCTAGCCCTCTTGCCGCCGCCCATCCCCGTCGTCGGCGCCGGTCTGGCCGGTGCCGAAGCCGCGTGGCAGATCGCCCGCGCCGGGCTCTCGGTGCGCCTCCATGAAATGCGCCCGATCCGCCCCACCCCCGCGCATCGGAGCCCCGACTGCGCGGAACTGGTCTGCTCGAACTCCCTGGGCTCGCGCTTGCCCGATCGCGCCGGAGGGGTCTTGCAGGCCGAACTCCGGGCACTCGACAGTCTGCTCCTGCGGGTGGCCGAGGACTGCGCGGTGCCCGCCGGAGGCGCGCTGGCGGTGGACCGCGAAGCCTTCGCCGCCGAAGTCACCCGCCGCCTTCTCGCCCACCCGGGCATCGAACTCGTCCGCGGGGAAGTCCGCGAGATCCCCGACGACCCGGTGGTGGTGATCGCGACCGGTCCCCTCACCAGCGAAGCCCTGGCCACTGCGCTGGAAGGACTGGCCGGCGCCGAACACTTGTACTTCTTCGACGCGATCGCCCCCGTGGTGGTCGGGGAGAGTCTGGATCGAGAAGTGGTCTTCCGTGCCTCGCGCTGGGACCGCGGCGAGGACCCTCGGGGCGACTACCTCAACGTGCCCCTCTCCCGTGCCGACTACGAGGCCCTGATCGCAGGACTGCTCGGGGCCGAGAAGCATGCTCCGCGCTCCTTCGAGGAGCGGGATCCGCGGGCCCACGCTTTCTTCGAACGCTGCCTCCCGGTCGAAGTCCTGGCCGCCCGCGGGCACGATGCACTGCGTTTCGGCCCCCTCCGTCCGGTGGGTTTGCGCGATCCCCGCAACGGTCGTCGGCCCCATGCGGTCCTCCAGCTTCGCGCCGAGGACCGCGCCGGTAGGCTCTACAATCTGGTCGGTTTCCAAACCCATCTCCGCTACGGAGAACAGGAGCGCATCCTCCGTGCCCTCCCGGGCTTCGCGGAAGCCGAGTTCGTGCGCCTCGGCAGCATGCATCGCAACACCTTCCTGTGCTCGCCGCGCCTGCTCGACGCCACCTTGGAGTGGCGCGATCGCCCCGGTCTCTTCCTCGCCGGCCAGTTGACCGGGATGGAAGGTTATCTGGGCAATATCGGCTCCGGCTTGCTCGCGGGCCGCAACGCCCTGCGTCGCGCCCTCGGCCGGAAACCGGAAACCCTCCCCACGGACACCTTGCTGGGAGCGCTGGCATCCCACGTCGCCCACGCTCCCGCTGCCTCCTTCCAACCGATGAAGGCCGAGTTCGGCCTTCTCCCGCCCCTCGCCGAGCGGACTTCCCGCGGCGATCGCAAACGGCGCCATGCCGAGCGCTCCGCCGCCAGTCTCGCCGCCCACCTTCGCGCCCACCCGCTGCCCCCGGCCGCCGTTGCCGCTCCCTGAACCATGCTCCAGAACACCATCGAGATCACTCCCTTCCAGAACCATCCCCTGACCGACTTCAGCGACCCCGCGCAGGCCCAGGCCTTCGACGAGGCCTTGCAACGCGCTGAAGCCGCGTTCCCGGTGGTCGTCCGGCTGTGGTTGGACGGCGAAGAATGCGAAGGCGGCTCCGGCTCCTTCGACTCGGTGGATCCCGCCCAGCTCGATCGCGTGGTCGCGAACTCCGCCAAGGGCAGCCGGGAGGACGCGGTCCGAGCCGTGGTCGGGGCGAGCAAGGCCTTTCCCGCCTGGGCCGCCAAGAGCGCCTCGGAACGGGCCGATTACCTGTTCCGCGCCGCCCGCCTGATGCGGGAACGGCAGCACGACTTCTCCGCGATGATGGTCTACGAGGTCGGAAAGAATCGGGTCGAGGCCGACGCCGACACCGCCGAGGCGATCGACTTCCTGGAGTTCTACGCTCGGGAAGCCCTGCGCTACGCCCGCCGCCAACCCCTCACTCCCCACCCGAGCGAGGACAACGAGCTGCGCTACATCCCCCTCGGCGTGGGCGCGGTCATCCCGCCGTGGAACTTTCCCCTCGCGATCCTGGTCGGCATGACCAGCGCCGCACTGGTGACGGGCAACACCGTGGTCCTGAAGCCCTCCTCCGACAGCCCCGGAATCGGCTCGATGTTCGTGGACCTGATGAAGGAGATCGGCCTGCCCCCGGGTGTCCTCCAGTTCCTCCCCGGGAGCGGCGAGGAAGTGGGCAACACTCTGGTGGAACACCCCTTGATCCGCTTCATTTCCTTCACCGGTTCCGCCGCGGTCGGGCGCGGCATCTACGAAAAGGCCGGCAAGGTGGTCGAAGGCCAGATCTGGCTGAAACGGGTGGTCGCCGAGATGGGCGGCAAGGACTTCATGTTCGTCGACGAGGACGCCGACCTCGATCGCGCCGCCGCCGCGGTCCACGCCGCCGCCTTCGGCTATCAGGGACAGAAATGCTCCGCCTGCTCGCGGTTGATCCTCCACGAGAAGATCCACGATGCCTTCCTGGAGAAGTTCCTCCCCCTGGTGGAAGCCACCACCATCGGTCATCCCTCCGAGGCCTCGGTCTACCTCGGCCCGATGATCAACGAGAGCGCGCTGAACAAGGCACTCGAAGGGATCGCGAAGGCCCGGGAGCAGGGCAACACCCTGGTCGCCGGCGGGGAACGGGTGGAACGCGAGGGCTACTTCCTGCAACCCACCGTCTTCACGGGCGTGGGCCGCGGGGACTTCTTGTTCCGCGAGGAACTCTTCGCGCCCGTACTCGCGGTCCACCAGGTGGCTTCCTTCGAGGAAGGCATCGAGGCCGCGAACGACACCATCTACGGTTTGACTGGAGCCTACCTGGGCCGGGATCCAGAGCGCATCCGACGCGCCAAGGAAGAGCTGTACTGCGGCAACCTCTACATCAACCGCAAGTGCACCGGGGCGCTGGTGGGCGCCCACCCCTTCGGCGGTTTCCACATGTCGGGGACCGATTCCAAGGCCGGAGGCAGGGACTACCTCCTGCTCTTCACCCAGGCCAAACTGATCTCCGAGGCGCGCTGACGCGCGGGGGAGTGGACCAGCGGAAACTCGACCGGCGCGCTTTCCTGCGCCACGGACTCCGTGGCTTCCTCGAGGAGCTCGCGGAGTCCGTCCGCTCCACCCTTCCCCCTCCCCCGGAACTGCGACGCCTTCGTCCCCCGGGGGCACTGCCGGAGAGCGCCTTCCTCCATCACTGTACGCGCAGCGGGGAATGCCTCTCCGCCTGCCCGGCGAGCGCGATCGTCCGGGTGCCGGAGGGAGCCGCGGATTCGGGGACTCCGGTCATCGTCCCGGATTCACGGGCCTGCGTCCTTTGTTCGGACTTGGCCTGCACGCGGGTCTGTCCCTCCGGCGCTCTCCGACCCCTCGAAGACCCCCGCGAGGTCGCGATCGGTCTGGCGCGCATCGATCCCCAGACCTGCTTCGCCTGGCGGGGTACCTTCTGCACGACCTGCGTCAGCCTCTGCCCGACCCTGCCCAAGGCGATCACCGTGGATCCCGGGATGCGCCCCGAGATCGATGCCGAACGCTGCACCGGCTGCGGCCTCTGCGAGGAACGCTGCCCGACCTCGCCCCGCGCGGTGCGCGTCCTTCCCCCCTCCGCGCCTCCCCCTTCCGGTTCCCCCTCTCCGACTCTCCGAGGAAACGATGAAGGCCCCGCATAGTCGCCGGGTCGAACCGGTTCCGGAGAGCTATGACCCGGACGAGATCTTCGACCCCCGCTCCCAGGCCCGCCCGGGGCTCGCGGCCTGGCTCGCGATCGGCCCGGTCCTGTCGGCGGTGGGTACCGTCGGTTGGCTCCGTCTCCTCGGGGGCATCCCCCTGCCCTTGCCGGAACGAGCGGATGGCTGGAGCCTGCTGGTGGATTTCCTTCTCCTGCTCCTCTTCCTCCTGCCCCACTCGCTGCTCGCCCGTGGTTCGGGGCGGCGTTTGTTGAACCGCCCCTTCGGCCCCGGAGCCGAGCGCCCGCTCTACGTCCTGATCTCCGGAGTCACCCTCTGTCTGTTGGTCCTCTGCTGGCGGACCAGCGGTCCCGTGTTGTGGGATCACGAGGGACTGTGGAAGTTCCTCTCCCGCGTGGTACAAGGCACGGGATTGCTGCTCGCCGCCTGGGCTTCCCTGGTCTCCGGCAGCGGTCGCCTCCTGGGCCTCCCCCATCTCCGCGCCATCGAGAACGGCACCCAACCCCCGGCTCCGGAGTTGGTCGCGCTCCCTCCCTACCGGTGGCTGCGGCAACCGGTGAATCTCGGCGTGCTCCTCCTCTTCCTCGGCATGCCCGAGGGCTCCCCCGACCGCCTGCTCCTCGCCTGCGTGCTCGGCGCGTGGATCCTGGTCAGCGCCCCCTACGAGGAGCGTGACGCCGAACCCACCTTCGGAGACGCTTACCTGCGCTACAAGGCCCGCACACCGCGCTGGGTACCGCGTTTCCGCCAACCCGAGGAAGGCGGCGAGGAACGGTCGTGAGCGCGCTCTCCCGTCTACTGCCGGAACTGCGCGCGGTCGTCGGCGCGGAACACCTCTACGACGATCCGGCCACCTTGCTGGCCTACGAATCGGATGCCTTGACCTTGTTCCGGGGTCGCCCGGGAGCGGTCGTCCTGCCCGGGAGTCGTGCCGAGACCGTGGCCTGCGTGCGGGCGCTGGCTCGCTGCGGTCTGCCCTGGGCGCCGCGCGGCGCGGGGACCGGCCTTTCCGGTGGGGCCTTGGTGCCCGAGGGCGGCGTGGTGCTGGGACTCGCCCGCCTGGACCGCATCCTGGAACTGGATCCGTTCCTCCGAACGGCGATCGTGGAACCGGGAGTGGTGAACGCGGAACTGGGCCGGGCTGCCGCCGCCCACGGCCTGCGCTATGCGCCCGACCCGGCCAGCCAGCGGGTCAGCACCCTGGGCGGGAATCTGGCCGAGAACGCCGGCGGCCCCCAGTGCTTCCTGCACGGCACGACGGCCCAGCACGTGCTCTGGGTCGAAGTCCTGCTCCCCGACGGCAGCGTGGAGACTTGGGGTTCCCCCAGTGGCCTGGAGGACGATCTGGATCTGCGCGGTTTCCTCCTCGGCTCGGAAGGCAGTCTGGCGGTCGCACTCCGGATCGGAGTCCGGCTGCTGCCGGTTCCGGAAGCGGTGGAGACCCTGCTCGCCGGTTTCGCGGACATCGGCGGCGCCTGTCGCGCGGTCTCCGCGATCGTGGCCGCGGGAATGCGACCGGTGGCGCTGGAGGTCATGGACCAGCGCGCGGTGCGCGCGGTGGAGGCCTCGGTCTACCGTTCCGGACTCCCCACCGACGCGGGCGCGGTCCTCCTGGTGGAACTGGAAGGCCCTCCGCTGCGCACCCGCCGGGAAGCGGAGGAGGTGGAAGGACTGCTCGGCGAGCACGGAGCGGACCCCCTGGAACGAGCGCGCAGCCCCGGACAGCGCGCGGCCTTGTGGAAGGGCCGCAAGGGCGCCGGTGGCGCGATGGGCCAGCTCGGTCCGGACTCCTACGTCATGGACGGAGTGGTCCCACGTTCCAAGCTCGCGGAGATCATGGATTTCGTAGAAGGAGTCGAAATCGCCAGCGGACTCCCGGTGGCCAATCTCTTCCACGCCGGAGACGGGAACATCCATCCCCACTTCAGTTACGACGCGCGCGACCCCGCGCAGGCTCGGCGAGTCGTGGACTCCGGAGAGCGCATCTTGCGCCGTTGCCTGGAGCTCGGCGGTTCCCTCTCGGGGGAACACGGCATCGGCCTGGAGAAGGAAGCCCTGCTGCACGCCCAGTTCGATGCCCCCACCTTGGCCTTGATGGAACGGCTGCGCCGGGTCTTCAATCCCGAGGATCGGCTCAACCCGGGCAAGGGGCTGCCCCTTCCCCGGGGCTGTGCGGAAGCCTTCCACCGTCATCGGCCGCCAGGGAGGGAACTTCCCGATGCCTGAGATCCTGCGCCCGAGCGATCTGGACGAGGCGCGGGAGTTGCTGCGCGAGGGCGCGGCCGCGGGTCTCTCCCAACGCCCTTGCGGGAAGGGCAGCCGCCTGCGCCGGCACGTCCCCGCCGCGGCGCCGCGACGATGGCTTTCCTTCGCCGCCTTCGACCGGATCCTCGAGCTGGATCCCGACGAACAGATCTGCGTGGTCGAAGCCGGCACCCCTCCCGCGGTACTCGATGCCGCCGCCGGCCGACACGGCCTGGAACTCGGCGTGCGCTCCCCCATGGCCCGGGAAGGCACGCTGGGCGGTCTCTTCCTGGCCCCCGAGGTCTCGCTCGCCAGCGCCGTCCACGGCCCCCCGCGCGATCAAGTGCTGGGCGCCCGCTGGTTGCTCGCCGACGGCAGCGTGGTCCGCAGTGGCGCCCGCGTCGTCAAATCGGTCGCCGGGTACGACCTCACGCGGCTGCTGCTCGGCTCGCGGGGACGGCTCGCCGCCTGTCTGGAACTCACCCTGCGTCTGCGCCCCCGCCCGCGCGCCCCGCACTGGTTCCGCTTCGAGGCCCGCCCGGAGTCCCTGCGCGATCTGCTCGCGGGCCCTTCCGGCCGAGACCGATACGCGATCCGGATCCTGCGCGGCGGACAGGTCCAGGACTGGCTGTGCTGCGAGGGCGAGGACCCTCCCCCCGCGGTCCTGGCCCCCCGCCCCGCGACCATCGAAGAGGGCGAGGCGGCTCTGGAAGCCGCTCTCGAGGCCTTCGCCGCCGCCCCCGCCCGGATTCGCCCTACGGACCCGCGGACCCTGTTCGCAGCCCCCGCCCAAGGACTGCCCGCGGTGGACTGGCTCGGGGGCCAGGCCGCCTGCGCCACGCTTCCGGATCCACGTCCAGGCGTCCACCGCATTCCGCAGTCCACTCCCTCTCCCTGGCTGGAGCGGCTCGCGGAAGCTTGCGCCCCCGGCACCCCTCCCTTCGAACGGGGATGAACTCCGCGGCTCCCCTGCCCCCTCCCTTGGATTCCGCTCCGGGAGGGCTTCCCGACCTCCGGGAATGCATGCATTGCGGTTTGTGCCTGGAGGTCTGTCCCACCTACCGGATCGCCCGCCTGGAGACCGATTCCCCGCGCGGGCGACTGGCTCTCCTGCGCGCCCACGCCGAGGGACGCCTTTCGGCCCAGGACCTGCTCGCGCCGCTGGATCGCTGCCTGTCGTGCCGCGCCTGCGAACCCGCCTGTCCCTCTCGGGTTCCCTACCACGCCCTCCTGGAAGCCCATCGGGAGGGCCGCGGTCCCGCCTGGAAACGCGGCTTCCTGCGCTGGCTCTTCGCCTCCCGCGGACGACTCGGATCCCTGGCTCTCCTGCTGCGTTTCCTGCGCCGCTGCGGTTTCCTCTCCCTGGCCGCCCGTCTCGGCCGCGGGCGAATCCGCGCCATGGCGGGAGCGGTCCCGACCCGGCCGACCCGCTTCCACCCTCGCCCCGGCACCATCTATCCCGCCGCCCCGCCCGCGCGCGGCCGGGTGGCCCTGCACCTCGGCTGCGCCAACGCCGAACTCTACGGCGGGGTCCTCGCCGACTGCGTGGCCCTCTTCACTTCCCAGGGATACACCGTGGAGGTCCCCGTCCAGCCCCCTTGCTGCGGAGCCCTCCACGCCCATTCCGGAGACCTCGCCTGGGGCCGGGAGCTGGCCGCCCGGAGCGCCGCCGCCTTCGCGGACTACGACGCGATCCTGGTCCCCTCGGCCGGCTGCGCCGCCCATCTCGCGGAACGGGTCCCGCAAACGCCCTTCCACGAAGCCTGCTCCTTCCTCGCCGGACGAGGGTGGCGCGGCCCTCGCCAGCCCCTGCGCCGGCGCGTGGCCTACGATCCGCCCTGCCATCTGGAGCACGTCTTGGATGCCGCCGAGGCCACGAGGGAACTCCTGGCCGGGATCCCCGGACTGGACCTCCTTCCGGTGGAAGGAGCCTCCCTTTGTTGCGGGGCAGGGGGAGTGGCCTTCCTCCGCGACCCGGTCAGCGCCGATGCGGTCACCGCGCGCAAGATCGAAATGCTGCGCCGCAGCGGCGCGGAATGGGTAGTGAGCGGCAATCCCGGCTGCCTGCTGCGGCTGGAGGACGGCGCCCGTCGGGCCGGATGGAAGGTCGAGATCGCCCATCCCATCTCCCTCCTCGCGAGAGCCGCCCGAAGCTCCTAGTCCGGCACGGGTGTCGCGGTGAGGAACATCCAGAGCGCCGTTCCCACCGCCGCCAGGGTGAGTACCAGGAAGATCCCCACGAAGCGCCGGTGCTGGGGGCGGGCCTCCGGCAGCCGGATCAAACGCCCGCCGCGCCAGGCCCCCGCGCGAGAAGGGCTCGGTCCCCCGGGCCGAGTTCGTGGCCACCTTGCC
>CAYVRL010000063.1:0-8803 GCA_964454065.1 uncultured Planctomycetales bacterium
GAGCCGACGCGCTCGAGCGCTGCGTTCCTGCGGAGACTCGCGGGCCACGGGTGCGCTTCGGGGTTTGCTTCGGGCGGCCATGTGGGCATCCTAGCCCCGTGCCTTCCCGCTCAGCCCCGCCGCGCCTCCACGTGGAGATTCGGATTCCCGAGGCTTGGGAGGAAAGCCTCCTGTGGCTCCTGGATTCCGAGGGTTGGGGAACTGGGATCGCGGAGAGCACCTTCAAGGTGGGTTTCCTGGAAGGGGAGGACTCTCCCGCTGCCAGCCGCCGGAAGATCCTCCTCGTCCTCGATCCCGTCCGGGAGGAGGCCCTTCGGGACCGCCTCGCCGAACTGGCCCTGGCCTGGTCCTGGGAAGAGGGGAGCTGGAGCATGAGTGCCGAACTCCGGCAGGAGGAGGACGGGGAGGCCCTGTGGCGCTCTCGATGGAAGTCCTTCCGTTGCGGGCGGCTGGTGGTCCATCCCGACTTCGTGGATCCGGGGGGACTTCCCCTGCGCTCTTCCGATCTTCCCCTCCGCATCGTGGCGGGATCCGCCTTCGGTACCGGTGGCCATTGCTGCACCCGGATGGGGCTGCGTGCGCTCCAGGAGTGGGTCCAAGGGGCTCCCTTGGGCCGGGTCCTGGACATCGGTTGCGGCTCGGGAATCCTCGCGGTGGCGGCCTTGCTGCTCGGCGCGGAACGGGCGGCGGGTATGGACCCCGAGGCCGCCGCTCCTGCCCAGGCTCGGGCGACCGCGCGCGCCAATGGGGTGGAGGACCGGAGTCATTTCTGGCTCGGGCGACACGATTCGGTGGGCGGTGTATGGGACACGGTGCTGGCCAATCTCCAGGGAGATCTGTTGATCCAGGCGGCCCCAGCGATGGGTGCTCTCCTCGCCCCGGGAGGGCGGCTCTATGCGGGAGGGATCCTCCTGCGCGGATTCGCGGACTGCTCGCGTGCCTTTTCCTCTCAGGGTTTGTCCTGCCGTATGGGCAGCCGCCGAGGCCGCTGGGTCAGCTTGATCGCCCAGCGATCCGGGTCTTGAAACCCTACCCAAACGGCCCACGATTCCCTTGTCACGAAAGAAGTTGGAAAAAAAAAGGGAAAAAGGCCTCAGATTTCATTCCTCTTGAGCCGACATAAGGGATGCTACGCATGGGTTCTCTTTCGAGACCTTCGATTCGCAGGGGATGGCGAAAAGAAGGCTCAGCGAAGCAAAGGGGAAAAGGAAGCCAGCGACCGGTACTCCCGGTCGCTGGTTTTTCGTTTCCCGTTTCCCTAGTCCGATCGGGAAGGCGGAGGTGATTCGGAGGTCCCGTCCGCGGACCGGGCAAGGGGAGGTTTCTTTTCCACCACCGCGCGAACTCCCAGGATCTCGGCGATTTGGTCGTCCACCTTTCCGATCCGGAGCACGTGTTCGAGGATGATGGGCTGTTTCTCCTGGGGAGAGAGCAGAATCAACCTGCCCGCGCCCAGGAGGATCCGTTCCAGGACATCGGGAACTTCCTTGTCGAGGCGCAGGTCTTCGCTGCTGAACCGGCGCATCTTGGGAAAGATTCCAAAACGATGAACGACTTCGTTGGGTCGGAATTCCCAGTAGTTGAAGCGTGCGTTCAGCCAAACGAAGAGATAGATCGATGAGAATCCGGAGAAAACGATCCAGTAGAAAGTGGAATTCATTTCCGGGCGGAGAGCGGCGAACCAGGCACTGACATGGCCGAGGACACCGAAGTAGAGGAGTGCCAGGGCTCCGGCGAGCAGAGCCAGGACCGCGACCAGGGAACGTTCCTCGTTGAAATCGAAGGAGATCACGAGGAGGTTGAAGAAGAAGATCCCGGTCCAGATCAAGCCGAGCGGGCCACCTCCACCCCCATCGCCCGAACCGGCGAGGCTCGCCACCAGGGCGCAAAACAGCGAGGCGATCCAGGTCAGATAGAAGAACACCACCTTGGGAAGGGGGCGGACGATGACCCGGAGGGGACGGTCGGAGGAGGTGGGGGAGGTCGCCATGGTCGGTATCCGGAAGAGCAATCACCGTAGCGGTACGCTCCCCTAGGGGTTCATGGCAAGTTTTCTCTTGAAACATCTGAATATCGGGATATAAAGATAAACGATGGAACAACGTCCGCTTCTTCCCAGGGATCAGGTGGAGCGTGCCGCGCCCCTGATTCGGGTCGCCGCACACCCTCTCCGCTTGCGCATCCTCGATCTCCTGCGCTATGGCGAGGAGACCGTAGGCCGCATAGCCGAAAAGGTAGGGTGTTCGCAAGCCGTTGCTAGTCAGCATCTTGCGACGCTCCGGCAGCATGGGATCGTAGCCGCGAGGCGGGATGGCCAACGCGTTTACTACCGAGTCCTCCGTCTCGAACTCCTCGCTCTCCTGGATTGCATCCACTCGCATTGCCGACTCGGAATCCAGCCACGATGAGAACCGACTCTCCGCCCCGCACACGACTCTTGCGCCACGCCCTCCCTTTCCTCCTCTTCGTCGCCTGCACCCCATCGGGGGGCGGGCGAGCGGAGGGGGCGCCTCCCGCGGTCAGCCAACAGAGCGCGGTACCCGTCCCCGCTTCGACGGTGCGGGCGATTCGCCGCAAGGTGCCCGTCTATCGAGAGGTCGCGGCCACGGTGCGGAGTCTGGACCACATCCAGGTCTCCGCGGAGATCCGGGGTCGGGTCCTTCGCGTGCACGCGGACGTGGGGGATCAGGTGAAGAAGGGCCAGATCCTCGCCGAGCTGGATCCCGAGACCTTGCGTGCCGCCCGGGAGGAGGCGGCGGCGGGGGTGGAATTGGCTGCTGCCGAGGCCGAGCGGGTGCGCCGTTTGCGGGACGAGAAGGTGGCTCCGGAGCGGGAATGGGACCGTGCCCAGACCAACCTCAGGCAAGCTCGAGCGCGCCTGCAACTCGCGGAAATCGACCTCGCCAAGGCCCGGGTCCAAGCTCCGGTGGACGGCATCGTCGAAGCCCGCCTCGTCGGTCCCGGGGATCTCGCGGTCCCAGGGAAACCCCTCTACTCCATCTACGATCCCTCCCGGGTCTGCTTGCAGACCCGTCTCCCGGTCGGGGACCGGGAGCATGCGGAACTCGGCGCTCGTCTGCAGTGGGTGCTGGATTCCGTCGAGGGGAGCGGCCCCGTCAGCGAGGTCGCGCCGAGTGCCGACCCGCGCTCCCGAACCTTGCGCATCCGGGTTCCCTTGGCGCCCGACCTCCTGATTCGTGGGGAACGCCCTGCGCCGGGTGATTTCGGCACTCTGCGCTACCAGATCGGGGAGCGGGAGGAAGTGAGCGTTCCGCGGGCCGCGGTCTTTCACGTGGGGCAAGTGGAAACCGTCCTCGTCGAGGAGGGTGGTCGCTGGGTGCGGCGTGCCGTCCGTACCGGAACGGTCCATGGAGATCAGGTCGAAATCCTCGCCGGATTGAAAGGTGGGGAGGAGATTGGATTGCCGTGAGTGTTCCCTCATCCGACGAGAGCACGCACCTGGGCGTGATCGGAGGGATCGTCCATCGTTTTCTCGATGGTCGCAACTCCATTCTCCTGCTGGCCCTGGCCCTCCTGCTGGGAGCCGCGGCGATCCTGATCACGCCACGGGAGGAAGAGCCGCAGATCGTGGTTCCCCTGGTCGATGTCTACGTGCAGGCTCCGGGCCACTCCGCGAAGGAAGTGGAGAGATTGGTTGCCACCCCCCTCGAGCGCCTTCTCTGGCAGCTCGACGGAGTCGAGTACGTGTATTCGATGGCGATGCGGGATCGCGCGGTGATCACGGTTCGATTTTTCGTGGGCGAGGACCGCGAGGATTCCCTGATCAAACTGCGCAGTCGACTTCAGCAGAACAAGGATCGGATTCCTCCCCTCGTCACTTCCTGGGTGGCCAAGCCGGTCGAAATCGATGATGTTCCGATCGTTACCTTCGCCCTCTACGGACGCGGTTACGACGAATACTCCCTGCGCCGAATCGCCGAGGAATTCCGCGCTCGACTGGATGCCCTGCCGAAACTCTCCGGCAGCGAGATCGTCGGCGGCACGCCTCGTCAGATGCTCGTGGAAGTCGATCGCGAACGTCTCCAGGGCCGAGGGCTCACCCTGGACGACGTGGCCGGGGCGATCCGTGCCGCATCCCCCTCCAGCCTGGCCGGCGATTTCGATCAGGTGGACCAGGTGTGGCGGGTCTCCTCCGGTGACGGCCTCCGTACCAAGGAGGATCTCGCTGACCTGGTGATCGCGGCGCGCGACGGACTTCCGGTGCGTTTGCGGGAAGTCGCCGAACTGGACAACGGACCCAGGGAACCGGAGACCTATACCCGGATCGGCTTCGGCCCCGCCGCCCCGGGTGGCCCTCGTCCCCCGGTTGCCGCGGTCACGATCGCGCTCTCGAAGCAGAAAGGGAGCGACGCCACGCGGGTGGCCCGGGCCGCCCTCGCCGAGGCCGAACGGTTGCGCCGGGAAGTCCTCCCCGAGGGAGTGAAGCTCGTGGTCACGCGCAACTATGGCGCTACCGCCGATCGCAAGGTGGACGACTTGCTGGGATCCATCGCCTTCGCCCTGATCAGCGTCGTGGTACTCCTCCTCTTCACCATGGGTTGGCGGGAAGCGCTGATCGTCGCTCTGTCCGTGCCCATGTCCTTCGGCCTGGCGCTGTTCGTCAATCTACTGCTCGGCTACACCATCAACCGGGTCACGCTCTTCGCGCTGATTCTCTCCCTGGGTTTGGTGGTGGACGACCCGATCACCAACGTGGACAACATTCAGCGGCATATCCGCTTGCGCGCCAAGAAGCCCCGGGGAGCGGTTCTCGACGCGGTTCGGGAAGTCCTGCCGCCGGTGATCATGAGCACGCTGACGATCATCGTCAGTTTCTTGCCCATGAATTTCATCACCGGGATGATGGGGCCCTACATGGAGCCGATGGCCGCCAACGTGCCTCTCGCGGTAGGTTTCTCGATGGTGGCCGCCCTCTCGGTGGTGCCTTGGTTGGCCTTCGTATTGCTGCGGCACCTGGGCAGAGGGGATGAAGAACCCGGAGAGATCCAGGATCCGACTCCTCGGTGGCTGCGCCGACTCTATCGCTCCATGGTTGCGCCGTGGGTCAAGAACCGCCGTCGCGCCTGGTCCTTGATGTTCATCATGCTCCTCTTGCTCGGCGGCGCGGGTTCGCTCGCGGTCACGGGCAAGGTGCCGCTGAAGATGCTCCCCCACGACAACAAGGACGAGCTGATGGTCATGCTCGACCTTCCCGAAGGGAGCACGCTGGAGCGCACGGATGCGGTGGTTCGCGACGTGGAGACCTACCTGGCCACTCAGCCGGAAGTCACGAACTTCGAATCCTTCGTCGGAACCGCCTCGCCGATGGACTTCAATGGCCTGGTTCGCCATACCTATCTGCGCCATTCCCCCGAACTCGCCGACGTCCGTGTCAACTTGCTACCCAAGGACCAGCGCAAGCTCCAGAGTCATGCCATCGGCTTGCGGATGCGCGACGATCTGGAGGAGATCGCCAAGCGCCACCACGCGGTGTTGCGGCTGGTGGAAGTACCGCCTGGCCCGCCGGTGTTGGCCACGGTGGTGGCGGAGGTCTATGCGCGCGAAGGGGTCCCATACCAGGAAATGGTGGAAGCTGGACGACGTCTGGCCACCCGGATGCGCACGGAGCCCGGACTGCACGAAGTGGACACTCTCGCGGTGGCGCCTCATCAGCGGCTCCACTACTCCCTGGATCGCTTGCAGGCCAGTCTCCACGGGGTGAGTGACGATCAGGTGGATCGATTGCTCGCCATGGCGGTGGGTGGCCAACGGATCGCCAGCCTTCGGGTTCCCTCGGAGAGACAGGATCTACCGGTGGTGATCCGTCTCCCCCGTGTCCAGCGTACCGGCGTGGATCAGCTCGGCGCCCTCGCCGCGCGCACCGCCGACGGCAGCCTGCTTCGCTTGGAGGACATCGGCAGCTTCCGTCGGGAAGCAGCGGATCCGGTGATCTACCACAAGAACTTGAAGC
Source organism: uncultured Planctomycetales bacterium (assembly GCA_964454065.1). Taxonomy (GTDB): domain Bacteria; phylum Planctomycetota; class UBA1135; order UBA1135; family UBA1135; genus CAYVRL01. Next base: position 5,972 of record CAYVRL010000063.1, read on the forward strand.
GGGTCGTCTACGTCACCGGCGAGACGGTCGGGCGTCCCCCGGCGGAAGTGATCCTCGATCTGGAAGATCAGTTGAAGGAACATCCGCTCGGCAGGGGGCTTTCGGTGCAATGGGGCGGAGAGGGAGAATGGAAGATCACTTTGCGGGTCTTCCGGGATCTCGGTCTCGCCTTCGGGGCCGCGCTGATCTTCATCTATCTCTTGTTGACCATCGAGACCGAATCCGCGGTCATGCCGTTGCTGGTGATGATGGCGATTCCCCTGACCGCGATCGGCATCCTTCCCGGCTTCTGGGCCTTGAATCACTTCTTCACCCAGGACGTGGGAGGCTATCCCGATCCGGTCTTCTTCACCGCCACCGCGATGATCGGCATGATCGCTCTCGGCGGCATCGTGGTGCGCAACTCCCTGATCCTGATCGACTTCATCGGCGGCGCCCGCGCGGAGGGGCAGACGGTGCGGGAAGCGATCTACGCCAGCGGGGCGGTGCGCATGCGCCCGATCCTGCTCACCGCGGGGACCACCGCGCTGGGGGCCTGGCCGATCACGCTCGATCCGATCTTCTCGGGTCTCGCCTGGGCCTTGATCTTCGGCCTCTTCGCATCCACCTTCTTCACCCTGGTGGTGATTCCCGCCGCTTACTACTTGCTCGAATCGCGGCGGTAGCGCTGGAGTCGGGCCGTGTAGTCGCGGAGGACTTCGGGCGGAACGTCGCCGTTGCTCCCCAGAGAGCGCAAGGCTTCCTCCTCGGCGGCCACGGCCGCGGCGTTTCGTCCGTTGGCGGCAAGAGTGGTCGCGAGGAGGTCCAGGAGGCCGGGTTGGCGGCCCGCGAGGGTGATCGCGGTCTGAGCGTGCCGCAGAGCCGAGGGTGGGTCGCGCAGGGAGGGATCCGCGGCGGTGGCCAGCAGCCGGGCGAGTTCGACGTGGGCCTGGACCAGTTCCGGGGCCTGGCGCAGGGCTTCCTCCCAGGCGGCACGGGCTCGCTCGGGCCTCCCGCTCGAGGAATAGAGCACCCCCAGGTTCAACCACGCGGGGGCGAAATCGGGGCGGATCGCCAGAGCCTCGCGGTAGCTCCGTTCCGCTTCCTCGATCCGATTCTCGGCGAGCAGGACGTTGCCCAGCCCGGAGGCGGCTTCCCAATCCCGTGGGTCCCGGTCCAAGGCGGCGCGGAAGGCCTTCTCGGCCGCGGCGTTCCGTCCCGCTCGCGCCAAGGCCACGCCCAAGCTGCGTCGCGCATAGGAACTCTCCGGGTGAGCGGACACGGCCCGGCGGAGGGCGGACAATCCTTCCTCCTCCTTCCCCATCCGCAGCAGCACCTGCCCGAGGCCGCTCGCGGCGTTGGGATCGCCCAGTTCCTCCGCCTTCCGGAAAGCGGCGGCGGCCGCTTCCCAGTCTCCCTCTCGCTGCCACGCCTCGCCCAGTTTCTGCTGGAACGCGGGGCGGAAGCCGTCGAGGGGGAGAGCGAAGGAAAGACTCAGGAGGATGGTGGCGGGAAGGAGCAGCCCTGCGAGCAGGCGCCGAGGTCCTCGCGCGCGCCAGGTCCCTTCCGCCCAGGCGCCGACCCCGAGGGCCGCGACGGGCAATGCGGGCAACCGATAGCGCGGCGAATAGAAGAAGATCGCCACCACGAGCAGCGGGAGTCCTCCGAGCAACAGCTCCGGGAAACCGATCCGGCCTCGTCGCGCCAGCGACAGGAGTCCGATCAGTCCGGGGAGGAGGATCCAACCGCTGGGAATCCCCGCCAGCCACGCGGGCGGGGCGAGGCCGGCCTCTCGTGCCAGCGCGGGTTGGTCCACGTCCCCGTAACGGGACTCGAGGAAGAACAGCTTCAGCTTGCGAGCGACGAGGGCCAGCGCCTCTCCGGGATGGGAACTCCACCAGTGCAGGCCGCGCACGAAGAAGTAGTGATCGGTATTGCGCCAGCCGCTCCGCCCCGTGGCTTCCGTAGCGACCCGGTAAGCGTCCAAGTTCTGTTTGGCGCGCCCGGAACTGATGCCCGGAAGGGGGCGGTAGATTCCCGTCGCTCCCGCGGCGTTTCCCTGGCGGAAGGTCACTCCGGCTTGTGCGCTGACCGGGATCCATTCTCCACTGGCCGCCAGGTTGTGGGCGGTGGCGGGTAGGACCAGCAGCAGGCCGGTTCCGAAACAAGCCCAAGCGGGACGGGCCGCCGAACCGCGCGCCCGACGGGATTTCCATCCCAGCCAGGCCGGTACCAGCAAGAGGGCGGGCAGCAAGGCGGGTTGCGCCAGGATCGTGAGGCCGAGTACGGCGCCGGCGCCGACGGCCGTTCCCATGCCCGACCCCGGCTCCGCGGCGCGTAGCAGCCGCTTCCACGACCACAGGAAGAGGAAGACCTGGAGCGAGGAGTTCAGGATCCGAGTCGTGGCCAGGGCGGGATCGGCGAGGACGAGGAAGACCGCCACCGCCAGCAAGGCCCCGCGTCGTCCGAGACGGCGGGCGGCGATCCCGCCCAGGAGCCAGGCTGAGGCGCTCCAGAGGAGGAGTTGGAAGGCGAGGACGGTGGGGAGCCCGGCTCCGAGTGCGCGGAGCGAGGCGAGCAAATAGGGGTAGAGGGGAGCGGAGAGGAAGGGAGTCGGCCCGATCAGCCTGCCGCCAGCGATCGCCGCCGACCAGTCCCAATAGACTTGGGCATCGTCCAGGGGGACGCGAGCCAGGGGGTCCCCCTGCCAGTCCAGCACCAGGAACAGCGCGCGCGCCAACACCCCGAGCAACAGCATGCCGAGCAGGCGGCGGCGGAAGGTACGATCCTCGGGCATCCGCCGCCGACTGTAGCAAGACCCCTCTCGGGCCTTGAGGATCTCCTCCCGGAGCC
>CAYVRL010000064.1:0-8786 GCA_964454065.1 uncultured Planctomycetales bacterium
AGCCCCAGGGGACTACCAGTTGTAGCCGCCAGGGGTGGAGACCTGCCAGCTCCCCGTGGCGTCAGCCGGATCGTAGAAGGGGTTGCCGGCCGGGAAGGAACCCGGAGTACCCTTCAACTCGAACTTGTAGTCGGTGCCGTCGGACTTGTACCGGTAGCCGTTGGTGGCGTCCGGGAAGTTGGTGTCCGGATCCTTCGGCAAGGCGGGAAGGAAGTTCGGGACCAGACCGGGAATGTAGCCGGCGGCGTCGTAACCGAGTCCGCCATCGTTGGTGGAATCGCCCTTCCATTCCCCACTGGTACTCGGGTAGGAACCATTGGTTCGCTTGTAGGCTTCGAGAGCAGCCTGAACCGACTTCAGGTCGGCGGCGCGTCGTGCGTCGCGAGCGGAGGCGGCGCTGTCCTCGAGGACCGGGATGAGGATGCCGGCAAGCATGGCCAGGATCGTCACCACGATCAACATTTCGATGATGGTAAAGCCTGCTTGGCGCTTCATCTTCCTGTCTCTCCTGGTATGGCTGGGGTTGATGGGCCCCGGGAATGGGGCCTCTACTCGCTTATCGTTCGTTCCTTCCACCCCCTTGAGTCCATTCCCGTACGGGATCGCGAGGATTCGGGGGCGGGACCTCGGTCTTGCTAGGCTGCCCTCGTGCCTGAGAATCCCGCTTTGCTCTCGGTGCTGATCGCCTACCCGATCCTGATGCTCGGAATCGGCGTCTGGGCATCTCGCCGCAGTCGAGGCCGGGAAGACTATTACCTCGGAGGACGCCGCCTCGGACCCTGGATCGGAGCGCTCAGTGCCGCCGCCTCATCCTCCTCGGCGTGGACGCTCCTGGGGGTGAGCGGCGCCGCCTTCAGTCAGGGCCTCGCGGCTCTTTGGCTCCTGCCCGGCTGTCTGGGTGGCTTCGCCTTGAACTGGTTCGTGGTCGCGGAACGGCTGCGCGAGGCCAGCGCCGCGGACGGTTCCCTGACCCTGGTGGACTTCCTCGCTCGGGATCTGCCCGCGGGGGCGGCCCGGAAATTCCGCATTTCGGCGACCCTGGTGATCCTCCTCTCCTTGCTGGTCTACGTGGCCTCGCAGTTCCGCGCCGCGGGGGTGAGCTTCGAGCAGAGTCTGGCGATCGGCCGGATTCCGGCGACCTTGATCGGCGCCGGAGTGGTGCTGCTCTATACGATCGGCGGCGGCTTCTGGGCGGTTTCGGTCACCGACCTGGTGCAGGGATGGGTGATGGTCGCCGCCGCCGTGGCCCTACCGGTGGTCGCGCTCCTCGCGGTGGGAGGGCCGGGAGGCATGTGGGAGGGTTTGCGGGACGCGGATCCGGGACTGCTGGATCCCCTGCGCGGTCGTACCGGCATGGCGGCATTCGGGGTGCTGCTGGGCGCTTTCGGAATCGGACTGGGTTATCCCGGCCAGCCGCACGTGGTGGTCCGTTTCATGGCCCTTCGAGGACGCCGCGAGCTGCGTCGGGCGGCCTGGATCTCGATGGTCTGGGCGCTCCTGATCTACGGAGGCATGCTGGTCGCGGGTTGGTGTGGTCGCAGCCTCTTTCCGGAAGGCGATCCCGAGGCGGTGCTCCTGCGCCTGAGTACCGGCCTCTTTCCACCCGCGGCGGCGGGTTTGTTGGTGGCGGCGGTGCTCTCCGCGGTGATGTCCACCGCCGACAGCCAGCTCCTGGTCTGTGCGTCCACGGTGGATTACGATCTGGGTGCACGGCGTCGCCGCGGGATCTGGAGTGGTCGGTCGACGGTCGCGGTCCTGGGCGTCGGGGCGACCCTCGCCGCCCTGTGGGTGGACGAGAGCATCTTTCGTTCGGTGCTCTTCGCCTGGAGCGGCCTCGGCGCCGCCTTCGGCCCCCTGCTCCTGGTGCGTCTGCTGCGCGGGCCGGTTCGTCCCGGCGCCGCGCTGGGGGCCTTGTGGGGTGGATTCCTCTCGACCGTGGTTTGGTACTCCACCCCGGCCTTGAAGGGAATGCTGTACGAGTTGGTTCCTGCCTTCCTGCTGGCCCTCGGGATCGCTCTGGCGGGTTCGCGGCGGGCGCCGATCCGAAGCGGCTGAGGAGGCCGGGCAGGAAGGCGATCAGTCGAGGGTGATCAGGAGCGGGGCGTGGTCGGAGGGTTTGCCCTCGCCGCTGGAGGCCTTGCGTTCTTCGCGATCCACTTCCGCGGCGCGCAGCCGGGCGGCCACCGGAGCGTTGCCGAGCGCGAGGTCGATGCGCAGTCCCCAACCGCGATGGAAGGCTCCCATCCGGTAGTCCCACCAGGTGTAGGCGCCGTCTCCGCAACCGGCCGCGCGGTGCAGATCGGTATAGCCGTGTTCCAGGAGCCGTCGCAGACGCTCCCGCTCCGCGTCGCTGCAGAGGACGCGGCCGCGCCAGCGCTCGGGATCCCAGACATCGCCGTCCTCCGGGGCGATGTTGAAGTCGCCGACGATCAGGAGGGCTCGCTCCGACGGGTGACCGTTCCCCACCCAGTCCGTGAAGGCGTCCAGCCAACGCAGTTTGAGGAGGTACTTCTCGTCGCCGACCGCCTTGCCGTTGACGACGTAGGCATCGATCACCCGAAGGTCCGCGAAGCTCGCCGACAGCACCCGCGCTTGTTCGGGGATCGGATCCCCTGGGAAGCCCGGGGAGACGTCCTCCAGAGGAGGGCCGTCGGCGCGGGAGAGGATCGCGACCCCGTTGTAGGTCCTCTGGCCGAAGGACGCGGAGCGATAACCGGCGGCACGCAGCGCCTCCCGGGGGAAGGAATCGTCCACGACCTTGGTCTCCTGCAAGCAGAGCAGGTCGGGGCGATGCCGTTCCAGGAAGGCCAGCACCCGGGGCAACCGGGTGCGCAGGGAATTCACGTTCCAGGTGGCGACGATCATGTTCAGCGGGCGGGAGGTGGGAAGGGGGGGTGGGGGCCGACCGGGACGGGGACCAGATCCCACAGGGGAGTCCTCAGGACCGCATTCGTCGGCGGAGGTTCGGAGCCGTGGCGCAGCACCCGCCAGCTCCCGGGGGGAGCACCGTCCTCGCTCGCGCGGAAGGCCCACAGGCCGAGGTGATGGCGCAGGAACTGCTTGCCCCGGTCGTCCTCGGGGGAGAAGGGACCGTAGAGCACGGGAGGCGGAGCGGGAAAGCCGAGGGCCCGGCGGGCGCGCAGGGGATCGACCGAGGACCACCAGCCGTCGCGGGGCGCGGAGAAGTAGCTCACGAGCAGGAGCAGAGGGGCCAGGGAGAACGCGGCGATCGAAAGGCGTTCGCGCCAACGCGGGGACAGCCGCAGCCACGGTCCGGTGAGGACCGTGGCGCAGCCGAGCGCCAGCCCCGGCCAAGCCGCGTAGAGATAGCGGGAGGCCTGCCGTTTCGCGAGCACCGCGCCGAGGAAGACGGTGATCATCCACACCAGGGTCAGCAGCATCTCGGGGCGGAGGCGGCGGACTTGGCGGAGGAAGCCTCCCAGATAGAGCAGACCCCAGGGGAGGGCGTAGAGGAGCAGCCGCGAGCCGTAGTAGGGCAGCCGCGGTTCCTGATTCGGGTGCGGGGCACTGCCGGCGATCGAGGGCAACACCTGTTGGCTGAAGTACGCCGCCCAGAAGGGATGGCCGGTGGCCTGCTGGTGGAAGGAATCGAAGGCCACCGCGAGCGTGAGGCCGAGTACGGTCGCGGCCAGCGGGCGGCGCAGGGAGCGCGGAACTCCGACCTTCGCATCGAGGAAGAGCAGCACCGGGATCAGCAGCGCGAAGACGCCGCGCACCAGGAGGCCGACCCCGAAGCACAGCCCGGCGAGCAGCGCGGATCTGCGTCCGCGCCCGCGCCCGGCGAGGACCGCGGTCACCACGCAGGCCGCGAGCGGGAGGTCCAGGCTGGCGCGTGCGAGGTACTTCCAGACCGGGTATTCGAGCAGGAAGATGCCCACCGCCAGCGCCCCCGCACCGGAGCCGCCGCCGGCGAGCCGGGAGAGTGCCGCGAGGAGCAGGAAGAGCCACAGGACGTTGGCGACCAGCGCGGCCTTGCGGTCCGAGACTCCCGCTCGCTCGATCAGGGAATCGATCACCATCGCTCCGGGCGGACTCTCGTGGAAGTCCTCGATGCGCCCGTGGTGGGCCCAGGTGGGAGCGGCGGTGGGTGCTTCGCCGCACGCGATCTGGTGGCCCATGGCCGCGTACACGCAGGAGTCGCCGTCGGTGAGCCGGAAGGGCAGGGCCAGTACCAGGCCCACACACAGGGCGAGGGACGAGAGGAAGGCGAAGCGGCGCCAGACGGCCATGGAGCAGGAGCTTAGCCGCACGCTAGGATTCCTCCCATGCTCGCGCTGGCCCTGTTCGCCCTCCTTCGCACTGCGCAGGATCCGACTCCCGCTCCGGCGACTCGCGCTGCCGCCGAGAACTCTCCGCTCGGCCTCGCCGAAATCCGCCCCCGGCAGTGGCTACTGCTGGCCCCGGTGGACGAGCGCGGTCGCCGTCCTTTCCGCGAGGACGCGGTTTTCGCGCGTTATCTGAGCGGGACCGGCGCGGCCCCGCCTCGCGCCGGGGAAGAGGTGCAGGGAAGCACCGGCGCGGCCTCCTGGGAGAGCTTCACCCTCGGCGAGGACGGCGTGGTGCGCCGCGATGGAGAACTCGCCTACGCCTACACCGCGGTGGAGGTGGACGCGCCCCGGGTCTGGATCGCGGAACTCTCCGGAGCCGCGACCCTCTTCGTGAACGGCGAGGCCTTCGCCGGCGACCTCTACGGGCTCGGCCAACATGGAGTACCGGTGGCGTTGCGCGCAGGGACGAACACCTTGTTCGTGACCGGGATTCGTTCCTCCTTTCGTCTGCGCTTGTGGCCCCCCGATCATCGCTTGCAGTACGCGGCGTGGACTGCTCGGGTTCCGGATCTGGTGGTGGGGGGCGAGGTCGCCACCGAGGCTTCGATCACGGTTATGAATGCGAGTACCGAACCGCTCGTGAACTTGCACGTGTCGGTGGGCGGGAACGGACCCTTCGCGCGCGTGGAGCTCGCGGACCTGGGTGGCATCCCGCCCCTGGGGATTCGGCGCATTCCGCTCCCGCTGCGAGCGCGGGAGGGGCATCCGCTTCCGAAGGTGGCGACGCCCTTGGAAGTCGCCGTGGATCTGGGGGGCGAACCCAGCGGAGGGAGCCATCGGGTCTGGCTGCGCTTGGGTATGGTCGATCCAGGGGCGGTTCAGGTGCGGAGCTTCCGTTCCCGGATCGACGACTCGGTGCAGGAGTACGCGGTGTTGCCGCCCGCGCCCCCTGCGGATGAGGTGAACGCCAGCGATCGAGTGGGGGTGGTACTGAGTCTGCACGGCGCCGGCGTGAGGGCCCGCGATCAGGCGGCGAGTTATGCGCCGAAAACGGACTGGTGGATCCTGGCCCCCACCAACCGCGCTCCCTTCGGTTTCGATTGGCAGGACTGGGGCCGGGAAGACGCCTACGAGGCCTTGGCCGATCTGCTGCGGCGGGAGGGCTTGTCCCGCTCCCGGGTGGTCTTGACCGGCCATTCCATGGGCGGGCACGGGGCCTGGAGTCTCGCGGTCCATGACCCGGGAGGCTTCGCGGCCGTGGCTCCGAGCGCCGGCTGGTGCAGTTTCGATACCTACGTCGGTCGTCCCCCAGGGAAGCTCGCCGAACTCTGGCACGGCGCGGACGGTTCCTCGGAGACCCTGGCGCTGCTTTCCAATCTGCGTGGCAAAGCGATCTACGTCCTCCACGGCGAGAAGGACGACAACGTGCCCTTGACCGAAGCCGAACGGATGGCGAAGGCCTTGGCCGATCTGGGTATTTCCTTCACCTTTCACGTCCAACCGGGCGCGGGGCACTGGTGGGGATCCCCTTGCGTGGACTGGCCGCCGATCTTCGAGGTGTTTCGGGGGAGGAGCATCCCCGAGATGCCCGCGGTGGTGGATTTCACGAGTGCCGGGATCGGCATCCAGGCGCGGGATTCCTGGCTGGTCCTTCTCCAGCCCATCCACTACGGAGAGCGGCTCCATGCCCACGCCGAGTGGCGGGAAGCGGATGGAGGCACGATCGAGATCCACTCCCGGAACCTGCGCGCCTTTCGGATCGAGCGTCCCCACGCGCGGATCCTGATCGACGGCCAGGAACTCCGACCCGACCGCGGAGAGGCCGGGTGCGGATATCGGATGGGAGAGGATGGGAATTGGGAAGTATTTTCCACTCCCTCGGCGACGGAAGGGAAGAACCCGCTCCGCAGTGGACCTTTCAAACGCGCCTTCCGCAATCGTTTCCGGATCGTCTACGGGACCGCGGGCAGTCCGGCGGAGAACGCCGCTCTGCTGGCGCGGGCTCGCTACGACGCCGAGGTCTGGTCCTACCGCAGCAACGGAGACGCGCGGCCCATGAGCGACCAGGACTTCCTGCGCGCCCTTGCCGCGGGGGATTGCGCCGACTGCGATTTGATCCTCTATGGCAATGCCGAGACCAACGCGGCATGGAGGGTGGTCTTGCCCGGGGATTGTCCCCTTCGGGCTCGGAACGGTCTCCTCCGTCTCGGGAAGCGGGAGTGGAGCGGTTCCGATCAGGCGGCGGTGTTCTGCTTCCCCCGCCGCGGGGTTTCCCAGGCCCTGGTGGGCGTCTTCGCCGATAGCGGCCTCCTGGGCATCCGTCTCGGCTACACCCTGGCTCCCTTCGTGTCCGGTGTCGGGTACCCGGATTTCGTGCTCTACGATTCCTCGGTACTCCACCGTGGCGACGAAGGCGTTCACGCCGCGGGCTACTTCGACTCCACCTGGCACCTGGATTCCTCCGCTCCTCCGGGCTCCTTCTCCGGTGGGGAGTCCTCCTCCCCGAACGGAGGGAAGTCGGAAGGTGGTCGGTGAACCTCCTTGCGCGCAATGGATCGGGGACGCGCTTGGCGAAAGGGCTTCGGCCCCGACCTCCCCGGCTCCCGCCCCCTCTTCATCGCCACACGGGGCCCCTCCCCCGGACGACGGATCCGGTCGAGGAGGAGCGGTAGCCGAAGGAACCCCACGGGGCGCAGTTCGGGGTGAACGTTCCGGGCGGCAAGCGTCCGAACTTGTCCGCTTTCCGGGCCTGCGGCACAGGGCGGAACGGCTAAAATCCTGCTTCCGATGACCACGACCACCCCCAAGAACGACCTTTCCTTCCTCCGGGAACTCGGCATCGAGGACCTCAATTCCGGCGCTTGGTGCGGTCGCTGGCTGGAGTGCTCCGGGCCGATCCTGGAGGTCCGCAGCCCCGTGGACGGACAGCCGATCGCGAGCGTGTGCCAGGCTTCCGCGGAGGACTACGAGGCCACTGCCGCCGCCGCCCACGAGGCCTTCCTCCACTGGCGCGAACTCCCCGCCCCGCAGCGCGGCGAGTACGTACGGCGCATCGGCGAGGAACTGCGTCGCTCCAAGGAAGCGCTCGGGCGCCTGGTCTCCTGGGAGATGGGCAAGATCCTCCAGGAGGGCCTCGGTGAGGTCCAAGAGGCCATCGATATCGCCGACTTCGCGGTCGGCCAGTCGCGGATGCTCTACGGCCTGTCCATGCACTCCGAGAGGCCCCGCCACGCGATGCGCGAGCAGTGGCATCCCCTGGGGGTCGTGGGGGTGATCAGTGCCTTCAACTTCCCCGCCGCGGTCTGGGCCTGGAACGCGATGATCGCGCTGGTCTGCGGGGACAGCGTGCTGTGGAAACCGTCCTCCAAGACCCCGCTGACCGCCCTGGCGATGACCCGGATCGCCGCCCGGGTCCTGGAGCCGGAGGGCTTCGGCGCGGTGCTCTCCCTGGCGGTGGGCCGTGGCAGCGAGGTCGGCGAACTCCTGCTCGGGGATCCGCGGGTCCCGCTGGTCTCCGCGACCGGCTCCTGCGCCCTCGGCAAGCGGGTCGCCGAACGGATGGCGGGTCGCTACGGACGGACCATCCTGGAACTCGGGGGCAACAACGCGGTGGTCGTGATGGAGGACGCCGACCTGGAGATGGCGGCCCGCGCGATCCTCTTCGGCGCGGTCGGGACCGCCGGTCAGCGTTGCACCTCCACCCGCCGGGTATTGGTCCACGAGGCGGTCCGCGAAGCCCTGTCCGAACGCCTGGTCGAACTCTACGGACGGGTCAGCATCGGCAATCCCCTGGACGGCGGGGTGCTGATGGGCCCGATGATCGACGAGGAAGCGGCCGCGAAGGTGGAGAAGTCCCTCGCCCGGGTCCGCGAGCTGGGCGGCACCGTTCTCTGCGGGGGCGAGCGCGTCCACCCCGAGGGTCTGGAAGGCGGTTGCTACCTGAGCCCGGCCATCGCCGTGGCCGAGAACCACTGGGACGTGGTCCAGGAGGAAACCTTCGGCCCGCTCCTCTACCTGATCGAGGTCCAGGATCTGGAGGATGCGATCGCCAAGCACAACGCCGTCCCGCAGGGCTTGTCCTCCGCGATCTTCACCCTCGACCTGCGGGCCGCGGAACGTTTCCTGAGCGCCGCCGGGTCGGACTGCGGGATCGCCAACGTGAACATCGGAACTTCCGGGGCGGAGATCGGCGGCGCCTTCGGGGGAGAGAAGCAGACCGGCGGCGGTCGCGAATCCGGTTCCGATGCGTGGAAGGCCTACATGCGGCGGCAGACCAACACCATCAACTGGGGCACCGAGTTGCCGCTCGCCCAGGGCATCCACTTCGACCTGGACTGAACCCACTCCCCTCCGGGGCTACCACGCGGCCCCGGGAACGCTCCATGGCCATTTCTTGCGGCATCGTTGGCTTGCCGAACGTCGGCAAGTCCACCCTCTTCTCGGCCTTCTCCGCCGCCCAGGCCGAGGTCGGGAACTTTCCTTTCTGCACCATCGAGC
>CAYVRL010000065.1:0-8694 GCA_964454065.1 uncultured Planctomycetales bacterium
GTCGAGGTCGTTTTCCCCGAAACCGAAACCAGCGAGGCACTTTCGCAGCGACCCGATCCCCTCCCCCGGGTAGGCGGCGGTCATGGTTCCGAGCACGGTCTCCCGAGGCTCCAATAACTCCGTCGTGTGCTGGGCGAAGTAGCCAACCGTCAACGAGGCGCCTCGCTTGACCAGGCCCTCGTCGGCTTCGACCTCCCCGAGAACCAAACGCAATAGGGTCGTCTTGCCCGCCCCGTTGATTCCCATGACCGCCCAGCGTTCCCCACGGCGAACATGCCAGTCCAGATCCAAATAAAGGATTTGATCCCCGTAGGCCTTGGACAATCGTTCACAGACGAAAACATCGTCACCGGAACGAGGAACCGGAGGAATCCGAAAAACCACTCGCTTGCGACGGCTTCGGGGTGGTTCCAATTTCTCCAGCCGATCGAGGCGCTTCAAGCGACTCTGAGCTTGGTTGGAACCTCGAGCCTTGGCTCGGAAACGGTCGATGAAACGCATTTCCCGCTCGATATGGGCCTGCTGCCGCTCGAAGGCGGCCTGTCGCTGTACGTCTTCTTGTTCCCGCTGCGCCAAATAGAAATCGTAGTCACCGGGGAACAGACGCAGTTTCCCCTCATCGATCTCCACGATCCGGGTCACCACCCGATTCATGAAATCATGGTCATGAGCGGTCATGACCAGGGTGCCACGAAAACCCTGAATGAATTGCTCCAGCCACAGGATCGATTCCAGATCCAAATGGTTGGTGGGTTCGTCCAAGAGGAGCACGTCCGGATCCTGGATCAGGATGCCCGCCAGCGCCACCCTCATCTTCCAGCCCCCCGAGAGCAATGCCACGTCCTGGGCCATGCGTTGTTCCGAGAACCCCAACCCGGAGAGGACTTCGCGAGCGCGGGATTCGACTTCGTAGCCACCCAAGGTTTGGAACTCTGTCTGCAGGGAACTGTATCGAGCCAGGTTCCGTTCCATCTCGGCCTCTCGGCGAGGGTCGGCGAGCGCCTCCTCGAGGGCGGCGATCTCCCCGCGCAGGGATCCGACCCGGCCCGCACAACGGATCGCTTGCTCCACCGCATCGCACCCCTTCATCTCCCCGGTCCGTTGATCGAAATAGCCGATTCGCGTTCCCATGGGCAACACGACCTCCCCGGCCTCGGGACGCTCCTGTCCGGTGATCAACCGAAAAAGAGTGGATTTCCCACTCCCGTTGGGGCCGATCAGTCCCAGCTTCCAGCCCTTCTCCACCTTCAAGGAGGCCTCCTGGAAGAGGATCTGGGAGCCGTAACGGTAGTCGAGGCCGGTGATGCGGATCATGCTCGAAGGCGGCCCGCGGCCACCGCGACGCAAAGGAGGGACGGGATTCTACCACCCACGGAGTCTGGCCTCACCGGGTGGAGGTCCACGAGGACCATTCTCGTAACCCTCGGGCGTCTTCTCCGTCCCCTTCGTCAGCCCCCCTCATGGATCCGGCAGGAGCTTGGGTCTCCTTCTTACCTCGTTGCCTTCTCCCGTTTCTCCTTCGAGGATGGTCCACTCCCGTCGGGACCCATCCAAAGACCTCCACTCGGTGAGGCCAGACTCCGAGGTGCTCTACATCCGCCGCAATCCCAGCAACCCCGCGAAGCAGCCCAGCAAGACGGCGCCGGCGCCACCGAGGAAGGGGGAGACGGCGCCACGGCCGCCCAGGTCGCGAAGCAGAATGCCCGCGACGAAATAGAGCACGCAGACCAGGAGGCCGAAACCGATTCCCTCCATGGAACTCCGGCGGTCGAAACGAAAAACGAAGGGCAGCCCGAGGAGCAGGAGGACCAGGTGGCCGAAGGGTTCGGCCCGCCAGGCCCACAGCAGTGTCGCTGCTTGACGATGGGCCGGATCCCGAGCCAACACCTCCCGCAACTGCGAGGAGGAAAGTTCCAGAGGATGCACGTGCGCGAAGTAGGAGAGCAGGAGGTCGGCAGGGCGAAACTCCGGATCGTCCAGGCGCGCCACCGCGCGCTCCCCGCGTCCGCTCTCGATCAGCCGTCCCCGCCTCAACACCCATCCCTTGCCGTCCCATCGACCACGATCCGCGAGCAGGACCTGATCGCTTCCTCCGGAACCGTGCCCGTAGACCTCCAGCCCGTCCAGATCCCGTTCGAAGGGGCGGAAACGGGCCGCGAGCAGCAAACGCCCATCGCTGCTCCGGGCCGTGAGATCCGCCATGGACCACTCCCTTTGATTGAAGATGTGCCTCTCCAGGGCTTCCCGTGGACCTGCCAGTCGCGGCAAGAGCACCTCCCGTACCACGCTGGCCGAGACCGCGAGCAGCGCCGCGCCGAGGAAAACCGGCAGAAGGGCACGCCAGGCGGAACGTCCCGCGCCGAGCATCGGCGTCCATTCGCGCGCGCGCGCCAAATGCATGACGGTCACGAGCGCCGCGATCAGGGTCAAATAGGGGGCGAACTGTACGGCCACGAAGGGGAGCTGATAGAGCGAATAGCGCAACACATCGCCTGCAACGCTTCCATAGAGCGCCGCGGACTCGGCGATTTCGTCCCCCCGGCCGAGCAGATCCAAAACCAGGAAGAGCCCCAGCAGCGAAGTCGCGATGACCAGCCAGTGGGAGAAGAAGGAACGCAGAACGTATCGGTCGAGACGCCCCATCACCTACGCCTCCTCCCCAGCCAGACCAGCACCCCGACGGCCAGCAACAACCCACCCGGAGGGAGCAACGCGGCCAAGGCCGGATCCAAGCTCCCCGACTGTTGGAGTCCATTGCCCAACGCATACAGGGGATAGAAAACCACCAAAAGGACCCCGAAGGCGGCCGCGAAGGCGCCCAGGAATCCGCGCCGCCGCAGGCTCCAGCCCAGCAGGGCTCCGATCGCCGCCAACGGAAGCGCCGCCAGCGCGGTCGAGAAACGGCGCCACAGGGTGTAACGAAAGCTCCGCGATCGATCCGGCTCCAGCTTCCCCGCCGCAAGCAGCTTGCGCAACTCGGGAGAAGAGTAGTCGTCCCCCTTGCGCGCCGATTCGGGCCGCCCTCCAAAATCCGCGAGGTCGAGGCGCACCACGGTCAAACCCGGATTGCGCGCCGACCAGGCACCGCCCTCTCCACTTTGACTGAAACTGCGCATGCCCTCGAACTGGAACTCGACGACGCTTCCGCGAACCCTCATCCGAGCAATGTCAGCGCGTAGGCGAAGCCCCTGGGACCTCGGCGGCGTGGAGTGGTCGTCCCCGCCCACTTCCTGAACTCCGGGATCGAAGGAATAGACCCGGCCTGCGCCGCCGGGTTCGTGGATCAAGAGGACATCCCGGAAACTCCCGTCCGGGGAACGCCGCGCCCAACTCAAGTGGAGCCCCCGGAAAGAGAGTTCGGAGGCGGGAGGATCCGTGTTCTCCAGGGCCGCGAAACGCAAGCGATAACTCAGGGCGCGCATCTGCGAATAGACCTCAGGCAACACCCCTGCGGAGAGGGGGTAGCTGGCGAGTGCCACCAGGAGTCCGGCCAGCAACGCGGGGCCGAGCAGTTTCGGGGTGCCCAGGCCCGCGGCGCGGAGCGCGGTCGCCTCTCCATCCGCAGCCATGCGACTGTAAGTCAGGACCACCGCGGTGAGCAAGGTGGCAGGGATCAAGTAGGGCAGAGCGTTGCCGACGATCAGCGGAACCAAGGCCAGCGGAAGCCACAAGGGCGCCCCCTGGCTCGCAGCCGAAGCTCGCACCGCAGCCACCAGCGCCACCAGGAAGGCGGTCCCCCCCAGGACCAGGGCAAGCTGGGCCCCGATCTCGCGCAGGTAGGCGCGGACCAGGACGAAGCGTTCGGGGAAAGCTCGCACGCCCCGGGATTGTAGGCTGAAGGGATGGAGGAGCTCGCCCGAAGCAACCTGGTGCGCCTTCGTGAGCGTCTGCACGAGCGGCCGCTCCGGGATCCGCTGCTGGCACGGTTGTGGCGGCAAGCCAGCGCGGCCCCGGAATGCCTGCGGGTTTCGCCCTCCCACACGGTGCTACGGGTCCGCACGGAGGGCGGCTGGGTGCTCAAGTTCTACCACCCCCAGCGCCCCGCCGAAGGGCTTCGTCGGCTCTTTCGCCGTCCCCCGGCGGGACGCGAGCTGCGTCTCGCACGCGCCCTGGGTTGGACCGCGGTCCGAGCCGAACAGCCCCGCGCGGATCTCGGGATCTACGCCCACCCCTGGATCGAACCCGGCCCATCCGGGGACTGGGTCCAGGGCCTCGCCGAACTCCATCGGCGCGGTTGGAGTGACCCCGACCTCTCCCGCGAGGACCTGATCTGGGATGGCGAGGGTCGCCTCCATCCGGTGGATCTCGGTCACGCCCGCTGGACTCCGGGCGGTGCCCCGTTGTTGGCCCGCCGTGCCGATCTCGCGACCTTGCTCGCCGAACTCCCCGAGGAGGACGCGGCGCGGGCGGCCGCCGCCGGGGAAAAGGCCGACCCACCCCATGCCCCCTTCAGCAGCGCGGAACTCCTCGCCTCGGTGCCAGAGATCCGCCGTTCACGAGCTTGGCGACACGCGCGCCGTTGCCGACGGAACTGTGCCGATTTCGTCCGAGTCGTCGGCGGCGCCTTGCGGCGCGGGTTCTCCCCGCCGACCGGGAAGGGGGACACGCTGCGGTCCGGGCGTCGCAGCCGCAGTATCCTCTATTTCGCAGAGAGAACGATCGGGAAGGAGTATTTCCTCACCACTCCGCTACGGCGACTTCGACGCATCGCAGGGGTCGGACCCGCCCGCGCCGCTGCGCGTCGCCTCACCTTTCTCGGCGAACTGGGTCTCCCCGCCGCCACCTTGCTCGGCTGGCGGGAATCGTGGCTGTGGACTTCCCTGGTCGAGGGTAGGGATCCAGGGATCGAGGACCTCCCCCTACTTGCGGGATGGTTGGGGACCCTGCATGCCGCCGGGGTCGGCCTCCGGGATCCCAAGCCGGCCAACTTCCGGATCCGTGCCGACGGCCAAGCGGTTCTGGTGGACGGCGACGGGATCGAGCCCCGCCTCCGCCGCCCAGGCCGCGACCTCGGCCGCCTTCTCGCCGAGGTGGAAGAGGATTCCCCGTCCTGGTGGCGGATCCAGCGGGCTTACGGACACCCGCTGCCGACGGGATGCCGAAGGGCGGCGCGGAGGTTCCGGAGGATGCTCCAGTCCCCCCCCCGGAGCCTGGCCCCATCCGGTGGAGGTGCCGATTCTCCTTTTCCGTAACCAGGAATGGGCGAAAGCGTCAGCCTCGTCCCGGGAACTTGGAGCCTGGGCCCAGAACGGGACCCGACGCGACACATCCCTTTTCATCCCCCCCAGCGGTGGCAGAACCGGAGCAGCTCGCAATGGGCCACGATCGCCAATCGGATTCCTCCACCGGATGGGGCCAGACTCCGGGGGTTGGGCTAGAACGGCCTCCGTAGTCTCATCTGCGCCAGCAACTCCAGGCTGATCGCCAGCGCGAGTCCCGCGGCGAGGCCCCCGAGGCCGGCGAAGATCATCACCCCGGCAAGGCTCGGGAGCTGGCGCGCGTCTTCGGGTCGGGCGAGCATCCGCTGATCCACGTAGGTGAAGTCGATCCCTCGCTGGAGCTGGAGCTGGAGTTCAGCGACCCGTTGACTGACCAGCTCGGCGTGCTGACGAGCCAGATTCTGGGCGGTCTCGAGCCGATCCAGTTCGGCCTGGCTCAGGGGCATTCCACCGAGAGCGTCCTGGACCTCCTGGAGACGGGCTCGCAGTACGGCGCGAGAGGGTTCGATCCCCGCGGTGCTGAGATCGGCATCCACCAGCTTGGAGAGCAGGGTCCTCGCCTCCTCGTCGGGTTGGAACTCCAGGCTGCCAGGCTGCATGCCGCGCGCCGCCTCCTCCTTGACCTGTTCCTCCGCCGCGTGCAGGCGCTCCAACAGATCGACGACCTCGGGGTGGATGTCCTTGTACTTGAGCCGCGCCACCGCCAGATCCGCCCGGAGCTGGCCGACCTTGTCCAGCGCGCTTCGGAAACCGGGGTTGTCCACCAAGGTCTGACGCGCGAGCCGGAACTCGGGTCGATCGGCGAGCCGCGCCTCGAGGAGCGGGCGTTGGGCCCGCAAACGCCCCTCGTCCAGATCCAGGTCCCGGAGCGCGTCACGCAGCTTTTCCCGCTCGTTGACGAGCTGCTGCAGATCCAACTCGGGATTCACGCTCTTGATGGTGTCCAGATAGAGGACCAGGGCATCCTGAGCATCCTGGAAGGCCTGCCAGGCGCGGGGTTCTTCCTCCCGCAGCACCGCCAAGGTGGCCCGGGGAGCACGCTCGTCCATTTCCCGCAAGATCCCCTGGAAGGCCCTCACGTACTCATTCGCCAATTCCGCGGCCCGCTCGGCACTTGGATCCTGCGCATAGACCAGAATCTGCTGGGTGGGGTCGAGGTCCACCACCACCGCCTTGCGCAAAGCCGCCACGGTGGTATCCGGGATCCGCTCCATCATGCGCTGGTAGACCGAGGAAGCATTCAACAGCCCCAAGACACCGACCCGCGTCTCCTCGCTGGAATCGGGGAGCAGGGGCCCGGTGGGAAGGTTCCGGGCGGCCGACTCGAGGGACAACAACGGCAGTTTTTCGGGCACGAAGAAAACCGCTCGAGCCTGATAGATCGGTGGGATCGCGTGCGTGAACCACCAGCCGCCGCCCAGTGCGCCGAAAAGGACCAAGAACACGGTCACCCGCCGCCGGTAGATGGCGACGACCAGTGCCGAAAGGGATTCAGGACCCATGCGTACGAGGAGTGGGGAGCGGACTGGGATCGGGAAGGAAGGGGAGGTCGTCCGGTTCGCGGTCGCCCTCGGGGGACAAGGATACGAACACCGCCGCTTCGAGGACCGCGAACCAGAACCACAGGAATTTCACCCACAAGAACATCACGACCAGATTCTGGACGAGCAGGATCACGGTCCCGAGAAGAAGAGCCATCAGCCACTCGCGGTGACGCAGATTGCGGGTCTGGAAGAAGGCGTGGACGAAGCGCAGCGCGAGCATTCCGGCCAACGATCCGAAGGCGAAGACCCCGAAGATCCCGAGTTCGGCCAGGATCTGGAGATACGTATTGTGAACCTGGAGGTGGTAGGGATTGAACCAGTCCAGGAGACCCTCCACCCCCACTCCGAACCAGGGAGCGTGGTGGAAGGCCTCCAAGGCGATCTCGTCGATGTGCCAGCGGAAATCCGCGGACGATGCATTCAGATCGCGTGCGAATTCGTACCCCTTCTGCAACAGCCCGCTCTCCCACGCCACCGCGAGCAAGGCCGAGAGCCCGAGGAGATAGTGCAAGGCCAGGCGCGGCCAGCGCACCAACGGCACCAGCAAGGAAACCACTCCGAAGGCCAGCCAGCCGGAACGAGACCAGGTGTTGAGGATCGCCAGCCCGATCAGCACGTAAGCACCCAGATAGAGGAACCGCTTGCGCCGCTCGATCAAGTGCCGGGGACCGGTGGCGAAGAACAGAGCCAGGATCCCGGTGGTCGCCAATACGTTGGATTGCTGGTTGGGATGCAACATCAGGCCGGTACAACGCGGCATCACCCCGAAGGGAGTGGGGATCCGGTTGTAGTCGCTGCCGCCGAAAGTCACGATCCGGCCGGTCAACTCCGAGAGACCGAGCTGGGCGAAGGAGACCACCGCGGAGAGTACCGCGGCAATCAACATGAAATGGAACATCGACTCGAAGTGGCGGCGGGTACGCAACACCATCGGGATCAGCACCACCAGGGTCATGTAGAGCCCGTGATACAACAACTTGTCCGCCACCGCGGCCGGGGTGGTCGTGGAAAGGAAGGTCGTCAGATAGGAGATCAGCACCAGGGCCAAGGGCAGGATCAGGGGAGTGACCCGAATCGAGAGCCCGCCCTGGCGCAAGGCCCGCTCGGCGAGCAACAGGAGCAGCGCTCCCAGCGCGATGGGGAACAACCCCGGGACCGCGTCCGCGAACAGGGAGAAGACCAACAGCCCCAGAAGGGGACGGTCCCAGCTCCCATTGCGCAAGACCCACGCCAGGAAGGAGCCGAAGCCGAGCAGCAGCCCCGTCAGGCCGATCGTGAAGAAATAGGGCTGGTCGTTGCCCAGCGGTGGAGCCGGCCCCAGCAGCGCCACTTGCCAGAAGTGACCCATCCGGCCATCCCAGACCACGAAGGCTCCGACCCCGATCCCGAAGGACAGAGCCAGGAGAGCGACCAGGAGGACGCCCAAGGGGCCATGATCCCGGGGGGCGAGGGATTCAGTTCCCGGCGCCTTCATCCCCCTTCCAACTGACTTCGATCAGGACCGCCGTCCAGGGAGGTAGATCCACCACCCATCCTTCGGGGGCGCGCTGGACGGTGGAGGAACTCGGCACCTCGGAGAGCCGCGCCGCGGGAAGATTCGAGAGTTCCACCGGGATCCCATCGGAGAGCTGCTCGTACGCGGCCTTCGCGGTCTTCGCGATCTGGTTGACGCGGGCGGTTCCGAGCTGGGGACGAAGCGCATCCAGCTTCTTGCGCGCGGCCGCCAAGTTCGGCTCTTGGAAGACTTCCTCCAGGCGTCGGCGCAAATCGGGACCGATCTGCTGCTCCCCGAGCTTGGCCAGGACCTGCTGGCCGACTCGGGGCAAGGGATCGGCACTGGCCTTGCGGAAAGCGGCGAGGAAGGCCGAATCCTGACGCGGGTCACCGTGGCTGGAGTCGATCCGCCACACCTTGACGATCTTCAACGGGGC
>CAYVRL010000066.1:0-8591 GCA_964454065.1 uncultured Planctomycetales bacterium
CTTGCGGGAGAGCTTCGCGGTCCTCACCGGCGGCCCGGGCACCGGCAAGACCACCATCCTTCGCTTGCTGCTCGACACCCTGGAAGCCTCCGGCTGCACTCCGGTCAAGCTGGCCAGCCCTACCGGGCGGGCCGCCAAACGCCTGCAGGAGGCCACCGGCCGCGAAGCCTCCACCCTCCACCGCTTGCTCGGTTTCGATCCCCGCAGCGGGGAGTTCCGCCACGACCAGGACGATCCCTTGGAAGCCGCTTTCCTGGTCGTGGACGAGGTCTCGATGATGGACCTCCCTCTCGCCCACGCACTACTGCGCGCGGTTCCGGATGGTTGCCGGGTCCTCTTCGTCGGCGACGCCGATCAGCTTCCCTCGGTCGGCCCCGGCAGTGTCCTGCGGGATCTGGTGGAGGCCGGCCCCGTCCCGACGGCCCGGCTCGAGTCCATCCACCGACAAGGCGGGGGCTCCGGCATCGTGGAAGCCGCGCACGCGATCCTCCACGGGGAGATTCCCCGGACCGCGGCCCGAGGCGGCCGAGGGGACTTCTTCTTGGTCGAGGCCGACGACCCCGCCCATGTCGCGGATCTGGTCGAACGCATCGTCTGCGAACGCATCCCCGACCGTTACGACATCGACCCCCACCGCGAAGTCCTGGTCGTGGCTCCCATGTATCGCGGCCCGCTCGGCGTGGACCGCCTGAACCAGCGCCTCGGGGAACGACTCAACCCCGGGGCTCCCGCTTTGCCTCTCGATCCGGGGAGCGGGCCGCCCGGGGATCCACGTTTGCGCCCCGGGGACCGAGTGCTCGTGATCCGCAACGACTACGAACGCGAGGTCTTCAACGGTGACGCGGGAGTGGTGGCCGCGATCACCGCGGATGGCAGCGTGACGGTCGAGATCGAGGGGCGGGTACTCACCTGGGGACCGGACGAGAGCAAGGATTTGATCCCCGCCTGGTGCGTGACCGTCCACCGCAGTCAAGGCTCGGAAGCGCGAGCGGTCGTGGTGGTCCTGGCCCGTTCCCACTATCTGATGCTGCGCCGCAACCTGCTCTACACCGCAGTGACCCGGGGCCGGGAACTGGTCTGCGTGGTGGCGGAGCGCGGGGCGCTGCGCCGTGCGGTACGCAACGCGGAAGAACAGCAGCGCTACGGCGCCTTGCGCAAGCGACTCTACTCGGGATAACCGCCGGGGCTGCGGTACGGGCGATGCTGGCGATAGAGATCCAAGCGCTTCTCGATTCCGGCCAGAGCCTCCTCCTTGCCCCGTTTCGTCGCGATACGCAAAGCCCGCTCCGCCTGCCGGATCGCCTGGTCCCAGTTCCCGGCGTCGGCGGCGAAAGCGGCGAAGGCATCGAGGACCTGCCAGCGATTCGCCGCCGGCAAGGGTTGGATCTGCCTGACGAGCTGAGCCGCCCGGTCATGGTCCCGGAAAGCAGGATCTTCATGGGTACAGAAGATCCAGATCAGGGCCGTCCCCGCCAGCACCGAAGTGCGACCACTCTTGAGGGCGTAAAGATAGTTGTCGATGGCGGCCTGGGTCTTGCCCTCGCGTAGTAGCAGACCCGCGAGTTGGTAACAAACCTGGGGTATCTTCCCTCCCCCGACCGCAACGTTCAGTTCATTGGCCTTGATGTAGTACCGGATCGCTTCCTGGGGACGATTCGTCAAGCGGCAGAGATCCCCCATCTGCACATTCGGCAGCACGAACTTCGGCGCGCTCTCGATCGCGGCCAGGAGGTGTTTCTCCGCCTCGACGAAGTTACCCTCGTGTTGCATCAAGTTCTGGCCCAGATTGTTCTGAGCCTCGGCGTTGTCGGGACGGACCGCGACCGCCCTACGGAAGTATTCTCCCGCGCTTACGAAGTCGTTGCGCTGATAAGCGATTCGACCCAGATTGTTGAAACCGATCGAGGCTTTCGGATTCCGTTGGACGACGTTCTGCCACAGGGTTTCCTCGTCCTTGTAGATGAAACATTGCTCGAAGCTCAGACCGGCGAGCAGAAGGAGGAGGAGGGACCAGAGGGTGAATCCAGCGGCCCGTGGACGCCGATCCGGCCCCAGAGCAGGAAGAAGACGCCACAAACCGACCCCGATGAGAACCAGGATCGCGGGCATCGCATGGTGCTGGAAGTGATCCGCGACGAAGGAGTACTTGTGGGGATAGACGTTGAGGAAGCCCAGAGCCGGGAACAGGACTCCGGCGAAGATCAGGAAGGCGACGAGAGGGCCGCGACCGAGGCGACGTCGGGAGAGGAACAAGCCCAGCAGCAAGGCAAGGAAGGAAAGGGGATAGAGCCATTGCCAGAGTTGGACTCCGTCGGTCGCCCAACGACGGTAGATGAAGATCAAGGGATGCGGCCACACCAGCTTGGCGAGATAGAACCACAGGATGTGTCCGGCGATCACCACCCGTTCTCCGAAACCGTAATCCCAGTTGGCGCCGACGGCGCCGACGTGCTGGACCTCGTCCATCGCGGTCATCCAGCCCATCACCGCCCCGAAGAGAAGCATCACGACCAGCGGCACCAGGACCCGCGCCCGAATCGGTCGGTGCTTCCACCACAGCAACAGGAGCAGGACCGCGGGCAGGGAGGCGACCACCGATTTGCTGAAGAGCGCGAGGAGGAAGAACGAGACCGAAGCGAACAGGGCAACGAGGCTCCGGCGGCGCTCGGCCCAGTCCCAGAAGCAAGTCGCCGACCCGAGAGCAAAGAGCATCGAAAGGAGGTTCTTGCGCTCCGTGACCCAAGCGACACTCTCCACGTTGACGGGGTGAAGCGCACAGAGAGCGGCCAGGAACCATGCCCCGGGAAGCCCCAGGCGCAGGAAGAAGCGCCACAGGAGGAGGGCGCACCCGGCCTGGATCAGCAAATTGTCGAAGTGATAGCCGAAAGGGTTGGGGCCGCCCTTCGAATCATCTCCCCAGAGCCGGCGCTCGATCCAGAAGCTGGTATGGACGACCGGGTAATACTGGGGGGTGGCGCTCCGGTCGGTCCAGATGTCGTGCAGACCGTGTTCGGAGGTCAGAGTGGGATTGTTGGTCACATAGGAGTCGTCGTCCCATATCCAGGCATTGGCCAGCGTCGGCGCAAAGGTGCCGAACACCAGCAGAACCAGCAACAGACTCGCGATCAGGCCCGGTTTCAAGACTCGATCAGACGAAAGGATCCCTCGGGAAGCAAGTAGAGGATCAGCATGCTTCCCCCGCTGACGGTGGGGACATGCCGCGATCCAGGCGGATAGACCACCCAACCCGCGGGCTGGCCATCGAAGCGTGGTTCGCCATCGATCGGGAAGCAGAGGTCGATCTCACCCCGAGGGTGCTCGTGGTCGGGGCCCGCACCGCTCATCAGGACCACGTCCGCGCTGAAGCCCTGGGTCTCGGGGCCGGGGCGGTGCAAGCGGGACCAACGCATCGGAGGGGCGCCCTTGTCGCAAAGACTACCGTCAGCTACACCGGCTTCCAGAGAAGCCCGCAGGGAAAGGAGGAAAGGGCCATCCACGGGGAATTCGCTCTCCAAGGCGGCGCGGGCGGCGGCCGCGTCCTCCAAGTCCAATCCGGCGGCGAAGGCCCAGAGCGGGCGCAGGTCTGCGGCGGTCAGCTCCATGTCGGGTTTCATCATAGTGAGTCCCTTCCCCCGGCTGGAAGGAGCAGCGGCGAATGCAGCCCTTTGGTGGAAGGTCCCGACGGAACGAGGAGAAGCCACGGCCCGCTTCCCCCCTGAAGTCGAGCCGTGGCTTCGAGGCTTCCCGCCTCAGAAGAGTACGAACTCCGCCGCAGGCGTGGCCGCCAGGCCGCCCGGAGTACCGGGGTCGGCGACGAACCACTGCGCATAACGATGGAGTCCGAGCAGCGCCGGGTCAGCGGGAATCGTGAAAGAAACGGAGCCAGTGCCTTGGCCGGGGCCGCTTCCGTCCAGGGAAACGATCGTCACTCTCTGCGAGGTACCCATGGCCAGGAAACTGCGTGCTCCCTGGACCATGTGCCCCAAAGGATCCGCGGCCCGATCCACCACCAGGGCGGCGTCCGCGCCTCCGAGAGCATGATCGATCCCGACGGTCATGGAGGGATTCCCGAGGTCGGGAGGTTCCACCGCAACCATCACCGGCGGGATTCCAGCCGACCCCGGCGTGGGGCGCCCATAGATACCCGGCGCCCGCCCGGATTCCGCCAGGGTGATGGGGTGGTCGAAGGGAGGCAGGCCATCCCGGACACGTGGATCCGTCAAGGGACGGCGCAGGAAGGCCAGCAGGTCGGCGCGCTGTTGGGGAGTGAGACCAATGGGGGCGATGGTGGGCGCCTTGTTCGGCCCATCGAAGTCACCGCCGCGGTCGTAGAAGTCCACAACTTCCTCCAGAGTCGCGGCCTGGCCGCCATGGAAGTAGGGCGGACGGAGTTCCACGTCGAGAAGGGAGGGTGTCTTCATCTTGCCGTTGTCCGTCGGCAATCCGCTGACTCCACCCAATCCCAGATCCTCGTTCTGGGGGCGAACGCCGGTGTACTTGAACCGTTGATCGCTGAACTGCGCTCCGAAATGGCAGAGGCTACAGGACAGTCGCGGCGAATTGAACAGATTGAAACCGCGTTGTTCCTGCGGGGTCAAAGCGGCGGTGTCTCCAGCCAGGAAAGCGAAGATCGGCGCCTGATCGGGAATGAGAGTGCGCTCGTAGGTAGCGATGGCCATGGCGATCCGTGCCGGGGTGATCCCCGGGCTGCCGAAGGCCTCTCGGAAGAGGTCCGGATAGCCGCGCCCGTTCAACCATGCAGCCAGATCGGGGGTGATCCCCCCGGCCAGGGCCAGCGGCCGCGAAGAGGCGATCCGAGCCGTCACCTCGTTCCAGTCCCGGTCTTGATGGGCCATTTCGACATCGCCCAGGAGCGGCCCCAGGACCTGACTCTCCAAGGCAGCGAAGCGATTCAAGAGAACCTGACCGGTGAGAGGATCGCGGAAGACATCCTCTCCTCGACCATCCCAGAAGGTCCGTGGGCTGTAGGCGGCCATGATCACCGGCATCGAACGGCGTGGCGTGACCTGGGGGGCCAGGGAATAGACTGGATCAGCGACGTAGTCCCCGTTGGCCAGGCTGCGGATCACGCCGGGAGACCCGGCAACGTCATCCGGGGTGCCGAAGGAACCGTCCGGCCCGGGATGCGTGGTCCGTCGGTCGCCGGGGAAGGTGCGCGGATCGGAGCCGCCGGCCTCGGGCATGTGGCAACTTCCGCAAGAGACATTGCGCGGCGAACTCAATTGCTCGTCCCAGAACAGCGTCTTGCCGAGCAGGATCTTGGACCGGGTGATGGGATTCCCCGGAGGTACCGGAGGCGGCCGCAGTCCACCACCTTGGGCAGCGGCCGATTCGGGAAAGACCGCGAAGGCGAGGAGTGTCAGGGCGACGAGGGAGAACACGGGGGAGGCCTTCATGGCATGAACAACCCGAAGTGCCCGAATTGGTTTCGCTGCTATCGAAGGTGGCGGAGCATCCAGATCGAGCGAGGCTCAATTCCCCGTATCCACATAGCCCAATTCCTGGAGCTGGCCCCGTTCACGGGTATTGAGGATCCGGGGAGGAAGCTGAGGGAAGTAATCTTCCACGAGCAACGCACGCAGTGCCTTCTCCAGGTCCGCGGCGGGCCGGGGGGCGGAAGTGGAAAGATCGTGATCCTCCCCCGGGTCCGCATCGAGATCATAGAGGGCTTGCAACTCGAGCCGATAGTTGCCGGGCCGGGGGGGGACCGGGTAGTGCAAACGGAACACGGCCTTCCAGCGCCCGCGGCGAATCGCACAAGCATCGTGCATGAAAGAAAGGATCGTTTCCGGAGCCTTGGGCGCAGTCGTACTCAAGAGGTTGCGACCCGCCGCAGCCCGGGTCGGTGCTCCCGCCAGCGCCAGCAAGGTATAACCGCCGTCCACCAGAGCAGGATGGAAGCCGAGTTCCTTTCCCGCGGGCACTCCAGGACCAGCGAGGATCAAGGGTACCCGGAGTTCTGCTTCGTAGAGACTGTGGGCGTGCTCCATCTGCCCGTGCTCGGCAAAGGATTCGCCGTGGTCCGCAGTGAAGAGGATCAACGTGGGGCGGGAATCACGAGCCACGGCGGCGAGGATCTCCCCCACCACATGATCCAAGTAAGCGACTTCGGCCCGGTAGAGGCGATGGAGCCTCCGCGCCAGTGCCAAGGTCTCCGCAGCGCGGGGAGCCTCACTGAGCCGCTCGCGGAGCTCCTCTCGCAAGGCGAATTCCTCCCTCGGCGATTCTTCGCAGTACGGCGGGGGAGCCACGTAGGGCGTGTGCGGATCCAGCAGATTCACGAAAAGGAACCACGGCGCTCCCCGGCTGCGCAAATCGGCCAGCGCCGACTCGACCCGGGCGGTGGTTCGCTCTCCCTCCCGAAAATGGCGGCGCACGCCGTCCACCGGGTGAGGATTCAGGAGATGACGGAGTACGAAATCACGACCCCGGCCGAGGGCGGGGACCAGGCTCATCAGGCCCAGCCAAGCATGGCTCTCCTTCCAGTGCATCAACTCCTGAAAGGATTCGGAAAGAGGAATCGGATCCCAGAGTTCGAAGCCTTGGCGGAAACTCTGACCCCCTTCCGGGATCATGTTCAAGAGCGGATTCGTGGCCACCCCCGCGGTACTCCAACCCGCGGCGCGAAAACGCTCCGCGAGCGGAACCAGATTCCAGCGTTCTCTCAGGGCCGCGGCATTCGGCCAGTTGGAGAGATTCCCCCTCATCCCGAGGTGTAGGAGGTCCTCGGCCCCCAACAAAGCGAGATGACTGGGAACGGTTTGATTGCACGGCGCAACTGCCCACTTGGTCCAGGTTCCACGCGCACGCAGGGCATCGAGATTCGGAGTGGGGACGTCCGGGTCGAGGAGCGCGTCCGCGCGCAAGGTGTCCGCCACGATCAGGAGTACATTCGGTCCCCGCGCCGCCGAGGCTTGGGCTTGCAGGGGTAAGGAAGTTCGGGGCAAGGCGGCGAGGGGATGCAGGTTCGCGGGCCACAGCCAAGCTCCGATGGGCAACATCACCGCGAGCAGGCCGCCAAGGGCCAGGGCCCCGCTAGACGGCGATACGGGCCGGATTCGGGAAAGGGAAACGGCGCCCAGAAGGAGCAGCACGAGAGCCACGGCTCCCGACCACGGGCCGCCCTGCGCCGCGGCCAGACTCGCCCCACCGATCGCGACCCCGGACCATAGATTCCACGAGGAGCCCCGGGCCCGAAAGGCGCCGATTCCTCCCACCACGATCGCGGCCAGGAGATTGCCCGCAGCGATCACGAAGAACCGTTCCCGCGCCAAACCTTGCGCGGCAAAACTCCCGGGGTCGAGGAAGAGGAAGAGCGCCGTGGGGAAGAGACTGCCAGAGCACGCGGCGGCGCAGGCGCCGAGGAAATGCTTCACTGGTTTCCCTCTTCGCCAGCGGTGGCGTAACCCAGACTTCGCAGCAGGGCCTCCTTGGTCCGGTCGGAAGCGACGGATTCGCCATCCTCCGCGATTCGTCGCCCGTCCCTTTCCCGGAAACGGGCGAAGGCCGCGCGCAGTTCCACCGGGATCGCCGCCGGCCCCAGAGGATGCTCCTCTGCGGGATCGGATCGCAGGTCGAAGCAACCCAGGTCCTCGAAATCCGAACGGCCACGCCGCCAGCCCAAGACCCATTTCAGATCGCCCCGGCGTAGGGCGACTCGACGGTCGTCACGTGCGATTTGGACGCTGTCGGCCCCGAGACCGGTCGGGGGACGGTGGTTCAGGAGTGCCGCGGCGACCATGGAAAGAGCGACCGGCGGAAGCTGCCGTCCCGGAATCCCGTTCCCCCACATCACGAAAGGCACCCGCAGATTGGGCTCCCACAGGGAATCGGCGTGTTCGGTGAGGCGATGCTCTCCGAACTGTTCCCCATGGTCCCCGGTCACGATCACCACCAGCGGACGATCCTCCCGCGCCGCGTGATCCAGCAACCGGCCGATGCAATCGTCCACGAAGGAGACTTCCTCCAAATAACGGGCCCGCGCGAAAGCCAGGGCCTCCCGGGCTCGGGGATCTCCGGCGGCCAAACCCTTCTCGATCCGATCCAGCAATCCTCCGTCGACGCGGCCGTCGCGATCCAAGCGATATCCCGGGGGAAGGGAAGGTTCCCGGGCGGGGTCGCGGTAAGGAGGCGGAGCGCCGTAGGGGGCGTGAACATCCATGAAGTGAACGAAGAGGAATCCGGGTCCGGGACGGGATCGGAGTCGATCCAACAAAGCGATCGCGTGATCGGCGACGCGGCTTCCGCCGCCGACACGGAGGGCCACCTCCCGCTGCACCCGCAAAGCGTGCAAATTGGGATCCAAACTCCATAGCGAGTGCGCGAAACGGGTGGGGAGCAGGAGGCCCAGCCAGGTGAAATGATCCATCCGCTCCAAAAAGAGCCGCGCTTCTCCGGCGTGGGCCACGGCGCGGTCGTCATAGGCGTCGAAACCACGCGCGAAGCCCACCGCACCGCTCAACAGTCCATTGGAAACCACCGCGGCGGTATTCCATCCTCGTTTCCGTAACCGTTCCGCGAGCATGGGGAGATCCGCAGGCAAACCATCCCGGTTGCTCCGCACTCCGTGT
>CAYVRL010000067.1:0-8554 GCA_964454065.1 uncultured Planctomycetales bacterium
GGGGAGAAAGCCAGGATCGCGTAGGGGCGCATGTTCCCACTCTTCAGGACCTGGACCTGTGCGTCCGTGTGGCTCATCCCCAGACGCCGCAGAGCGGGGCGAAAGGTCCGCAGATTGAACTGCGTGACCTCGCAGAGCACGATGTTGTCCTCGGCCGCTTCGAAGTGAGCGCGCACTTCTCCGAGTTCGCGCCAGCGCGATTCCGGAAGGTGATGACGGTGGAAGACCTCGCGTCCATCCAGATCCAGATCCCGCTCGAAGGTGAAGAAGTAGCGCTGGACGACTCCGGAGAGGCCGTCGTTGGGCCGATAGGAGAGTTCCTCGTGGAAGACCCGGCCCAGGTGAGCGGACTTGCGACCACGTCGCGGGCGACTGCGCACGGTGGCGATGGGGATCCGGCCATCTTCCGCGATCCAATCCTCCGGGGGGAGGGCCTCGACCGCGTATTCCCCTTCCACGGTTTCGAGCAAAGTGGTCATCGGATCGGAGACCAGATTCAACCAGTGGCGGCAACTCTCTTGGGTGCGGCCGTGCGGAGCCCCCTCCTTTCGTTGGAGGGAGATCCCCAGGAGCATTCGCGAATCGGCCGCGCTCCAGGCCGGGCGGCTGTGGCGCAGGGCCCACTTGGAGAGCTCCGCGAAGATCCGCTGCACCGTGGATCGTTCCCGGTATTGCAGGTGACCGATGGTATTGCCGAACATGCCGAGGACCAGGGAGGTCTGGGCACCGACCGCAGGCAGGAGTCGCACCCACTGTTCGGGCTGTTCCAGATCTCCCAGGATCGGTTGCACGATCAAACGGCCGGATTGGACGTGTTCACTCAATTCCTGATAGAGGTTGGCAACGGTTTCGGAAAGGAGTACCGGGGAGAAATCCAAGGGCACCGCGCGCACGGTACGGCTCCGGTCCTGCTCCAGGAGTTCCCGCAATACCTGTGCGTCGGCCAGACCCGAACCCGTACCGAGTCCCACGTAGGTCAGTTCCCGCGAGGCCCACTCGCCGCCCGCGTCTCCGTAGAGTTCCTCGTACATCGCGCGCCCCGCGAGGCGCTCGGCTTCCTTGTAGATGGGACTCCCCGAAACCGTCAGCCAGTTGTCGGGCCCCCGGGCATCGGTGTAGAGATGCTTGTGATTGATCGATCGATCCCGCTCCAGGGTTTGGAACCCGGGGACGATCCATCCGGTCCAAGAAGAGGGAGGAACCCAGAGTTGGAGGTAGCGCGCGCCACTGCCGGGGACGTGCTCGGGACGGGCATCCTGACTGCGCAGGCGGAAATACTTCTCGCTTCCCTTGCCGTCCGGTTTGCGCCCCCAGCGCTCGTCGAGCACGGCGATCTTGCCGGCGGACAGGTCCAGCGGCAGTTTGTCGGCATCGAGGGCCTCGCGGAGCCGGGACAGCGCCTGTCGAGCGGCGCGCAGCTTCTTGTCATCCACCGGTTCGCCGTAGAGTTCCCGAGCGATGTCCTGACTGGTCCGCCACTCGTTGTACAGGAAGTGGGAAAGAGTCGCGGTGCGGGTGGCCATTCCCCCAAGATAGCCTGAAACGTGACGGGAGCGGGAGATTCGCCCCCGACTTTTGGAATATGCCACACCCTTTCGTCATCTCGGGACCGGAAGCGGAACGCCGGGAGGCCCATAGAATAGGCTCCATGGCCGACGACCCGCGGGACGCCGGCCGCCTCGAATCCCGGCTCGGCTACACCTTCCGCGACCCGGAACTCCTCCGGCGGGCCCTGACCCACGCCTCCGCCACGGAGAACGCCGACCACAACGAGCGGCTCGAATTCCTCGGCGACGCGGTCCTGAACCTCGTCGTGGCGGAGGCCTTGTATCGAAACCTCCCCCATTCGCGCGAGGGTCGCCTGACCGAATTGAAGAGCATGTTGGTGGCTCGCCGCACGCTGGAGCGGGTGGCCATGCACTTGGAACTCGAGCCCCACTTGCACACCGGCAGTGGTCTGGACTCCGGAGCGGGACTCCCCCCCTCGGTCCTCGGGAACGCTCTGGAGGCCCTGATCGGCGCCATCTACCTGGATCGTCCCCTCGGAGAGGGCCTGGGGGTGGCTTCCCAGGTCGCCCTCGCCCTGCTCGAACCCGAGATCGAACGGATTCCCGAGGAATACGAGCGGCAGCGCGCCAAGTCCCTGCTCCAAGCCCATGCCCAGCGCCACCACGGCTGTCTGCCACGCTATCTCCTCCTCGACACCTATGAACACCCCCGCGCTTCCGCTTTCCAGGTCGCGGTGGAGCTGGCTGGACGACGCTTCCCCCCCTCCTGGGGCAAGACCAAGAAGGACGCGGAACGCAACGCGGCGGTCGAGGCCCTCCTGGTCCTGCGCGCCGAGGGCCGCTATCCGGACCAGGAATGAAGACCGCCTTGCGTCGGCTGCGCGCCACCTCCAGCTACCGCGAGCTGTTGGGATCCTGGCGCCAGGGCGGGGACTTGCTCTGGGGCGGGTTGTGGGGCTCCTCCAAGGCTTTGCTCACCGCATCCCTGAGCAAGGACCTGGGGGTACCGTCCCTGGTCGTGGTCCCCGGTGTCCACGCCCTGGCCCTGGCCCTGGACGACCTCGCCACCTTCGGTCTGGGTGCGGTTCCCTTTCCCGCCCGGGAAGCCCGCATGGGGGTCGAGGCGGAGGTCCTTCGCGAACGTTTTCATGCCTTCGAGTTGTTGCGGCGCGAGGGTTTCCGCGGCACTTTGGTGGCCCCCCTGGCCGCGCTGCTCCAACCGCCCCCTCCCGAGGACGGCCCGCAACTCCTGGAGCTGCACCAGGGCATGCGCCTGTCCGCGGAAGGACTCCTCCAGCGCCTGGTCCGGGCCGGACTCTCTCGCGTCCCGGCGATCAGCGCGCCCGGTGAACTGGCCTTGCGGGGAGACATCCTGGATTTCTTCCTCCCCGCCCTCGGCGAGCCCCTGCGCCTGGAGTTCTTCGACGAAGAGCTGGAAAGCGTTCGAGTCTTCGACCTCGCCACCCAACGTACCCGACACGTCCTGAAACACCTACGGGTGCCGCTCTCGAGCGAGTTGCCCGAGGTGGCGGAGCCCGGAGACCCGCTGCCCCTGGAACGCATGCCCGCCGAAATGCGCGTTTATCTCTGGGAACCGGCGCGGATCCAGGAGACCGCGGCGCGACTGAAACTGCGGGGAGGAAGCTGGTGCCACGCCCTGGCCCGTACCGAAGGGAGCTGGCGGGAGCGCAGCCTCGGGATGGCCACTCTCCCCGGTCGAGACGGCGGCCTCGACGTCCTGAGCGTCGAGGAATACTGCCGCGGGGTGGCCGACGGCGCCGCCCTGCTCGCCGAACGGGCGGCCGATGGAGAGCGGGTCCTCCTCCACTGTGCAACCGAGGCCGAGCGGAGTCGCCTGAAGCAGATCCTCGCCGACCGCGGACTTCCGGAGAAGGGTTTGGAACTACCGCTCGGCGGCCTGGAGATCGGATTCCGCATCCCGGAAGCACGATTGACGGTCCTCCATCACCGCGAACTGGTCCCCGGACACGGCGCCCACCGCCCCAGGCCGCGCCACCGGCGTGAGCACCGCAGTACCCGACTCGAAAGCCTGCGCAGTCTCTCTCCCGGCGACCTCGTGGTCCACGCGGTCCACGGCC
Organism: uncultured Planctomycetales bacterium; assembly: GCA_964454065.1. Taxonomy (GTDB): domain Bacteria; phylum Planctomycetota; class UBA1135; order UBA1135; family UBA1135; genus CAYVRL01. The sequence continues at coordinate 3,608 of CAYVRL010000067.1, forward strand.
TGGCGCGTTTCCGGACCCTGGATGCGGGTCCGCCCCAGGCCGACGGCACTCCCGGCGGGGACGTGATCGTCCTGGAGTTCGCGGACCAGGCCTTGCTCCAGGTGCCGGCCTCTCGCGTGGACTTGGTGGAACGCTACATCGGGGCGGGGGGGGGAGCCCCGGCCCTGGATCGCCTGGGAAGCGGCGCCTTCGCGCGACGGCGCGGCAGGGTGGAGCACGCGGTGGAGGACCTCGCCGCGGAGATGCTCGAGATCCAGGCGCAACGCATGAGTCGCCCCGGAACCGCCTTTCCGCCGATCCCCGAACAGGCGGAGTTCGACGCCAGCTTCCCCTGGGAAGACACTCCCGACCAGGCCCAGGGCGCGCGCGAGATCCTCGACGACTTGGCGCAACCCGTGCCGATGGATCGCCTCCTCTGCGGAGACGTTGGCTACGGCAAGACCGAGCTGGCGGCCCGCGCCGCTTTCCGGGTCATCTTCCACGGGTACCAGGCCGCTTTCCTGGTTCCGACCACGGTCCTCGCGGAACAACACCTCCGCACTCTCCGTCAGCGATTCGCGGGTTGGCCGGTACGAGTCGAACAGCTCTCCCGGATCGTCCCTCCCGCGCGCCGCCGCGAAGTGCTGGCGGGTCTGGAGGACGGAAGCGTGGACCTGGTGATCGGCACCCATCGCCTGCTCTCCCGCGACGTGTCCTTCCGCCGCCTCGGTCTCCTGGTCGTGGACGAGGAACAGCGCTTCGGGGTGAAAGCCAAGGAGGCCCTGAAACGGCGCCGGGCGGGGGTGGACGTCCTGAGCCTGAGCGCCACCCCGATTCCGCGCACCCTGCACATGGCGATGGCCGGGATCCGTGACATCAGCTCGCTCTCCACCGCTCCCGCGGGCCGCATCGAGATCCATACCGAACTCCGCCACGCCGACGACGAGGAATGGATCACCGCGGCACTGCGCCGCGAACTCGAGCGGGGCGGGCAGGCCTTCTTCGTCCACAACCGGGTGCACGACCTGGACGCGGTGGCGGCGCGACTCCGCCGTTTGGTGCCCGAGGCGCGAGTGGTGACCGGCCACGGGCAGATGGAACCTCGCGAATTGGAACGGGCGATGCTCTCCTTCGTGCGCGGCGAGGCCAACGTCCTCTGCTGCACCACCATCGTCGAGAGCGGGCTGGACATCCCCACCGCCAATACGATGTTCATCGACGACGCCCACCGCTATGGACTGGCCGATCTGCACCAGTTGCGCGGGCGGGTGGGTCGTTCCAGTCTGCGCGGTTACTGCTATCTCCTGATCCCCCGCGGCCAACCCTTGCCCCGGGACGCCCGGCGCCGCCTCAAGGCGGTGGAGGAGCTGCGCTACTTGGGAGCCGGGTTCCAGATCGCGATCCGCGACCTGGAGATCCGCGGAGCCGGAAACCTCCTCGGCGCCGAGCAATCCGGACACATCGCCGCGGTGGGTTACGAGACCTACCGGAGGCTGCTCGCCCAGGCGGTCCAACGCCTACGCCGCCGTCGGCAAGCGTCGGAACCGTCCCTTCCCCAATGCCATGCAGCGGACATCCACCTCGGGGTCGAGGCGGGACTCCCCCCGGAATACGTGCCCGACGAAGCATCCCGCCTGGACTTGTTACGGGCCTTCGATCGGGTCCGCAGCCCCCAGGACGTGGAAGGAGCCCTGGAAGGTCTTCGCGACCGTTTCGGTCCCCCACCCCCGGAAGTCGGCCGCCTGGCGCGCATCTTCTTCTTGAAGCATCGCCTCGGCGCCCTGGGGCTGGACGCGATCCAGCACGTGGACGACCGCTTGATCTGCACCGTCCGCGAGATGCGCCGCTTCGAGCGCGCCCTGCGCCCCCAGGGGATCGAACTCCGCGTCATCACCGCGCGCCGCGCCCACTGGATCCTCCCCGACCCCGGCGCGAGCCCGGAGGCGATCCTGGACCATCTCTACGCCACTGCCCGCGCTTGCCGATCCGGAGGCGGGAGCGGAGAATCGCGGGCTCGCCGCAGTCGCGGCCCCCGCCGATGATCCGCCTCCCGCGTCCCGCCGTCCCGATCCTGTTCTGCGCCCTCGCCCCGCTGGCCCCGTCGGCCGCGGCCCAGCAGTCCCCGAGTGAACCTCCGGAACAACTCGCCGACCAGATGCTGGCGATCGTCAACGACCAGATCCTGACCTTGGCGGACGTCTACTCCTACGCCGCGGCGGTGACCCGCAACTCCCAACCCGGCCCCGACGACCTCCAGAACTCCTTCCGTAGCCAGCTCGCCGACATGCTCTTTCGGGAGGGTTTCCGGTTGAGCGGAAAGGACGAGAGCGTGTTGGACCGCCGGATCGAGGAGGAGATCCAGGATCGAGTCAAGAAGGCGGGCTCGGTCAGCGCCTTGGCCGCGCAGCTCGAGGAGTACGGCTCCAGCATCGAACAGGAGCGGAAGACTCTCCACCGGATTTTCACCAGCCTCTATTTCCGCCAGATCGAACTCGGTTTCGCCCCGGAGAAGGGCAAGAAATTCAAGGTCAAGCTGGAGGTCAGTCCCCAGGAAATGCGGGATTACTACCAGAGCCACAGTGAGCTCTGGAAGCAGGAGTTCCGGGTTCGGGCACGGATCCTGCTGCTGGGCGAGGAAGCGGGGCAAGCTCCCGCCAAGGAACGGCTGATGGCCTTCCGCAAGCAACTGCTGGACGGCAAGGCGGATTTCGCGGAGCTGGCCAAGGCCCATTCCCTCTATCGGCCGACCACCGGCGGCAGCACCGGCGACGTCCAGCCCGACAAGGCCGGGCTCGCCCCCGCGATCCAGGAGTTCTTGAGTCACTCCTCCCCCGGAGACCTGAGCGAGGTCCTCCCGGTCGGACGCCGTTGGGCCCTGGTCCGAACCGAAACCGTCCAACCGGCGGGGGTGAAGGCCTTCTCCGAAGTCCAGGACGAGATCCAGAACCGGCTCCTCGACCGGAAGGCCAACGCCTTGCTGCGCAACACGATCCAAAGACTGCGCAAGCGGGTCTACCTGTGGGGACCGGACGTGGACAAGACCCTGGACGGGATGTATCCGGATCCCGAAGCCCAGGAAGCCCAGGACCTGTAAAATCCCCGCATCGGGGTGAACCTGGAGCGACCTCGCTCGTTCCTCCCTTTGGCTGATTCCTCTTCCAATGGCCCCACCCTGGATCCCGACCCGATGACCGAACAACCCGTACCCCCCACACCTCAGATCACGCCGGACTTCGATTTCGACTTCCACCGGCGCTGGGACCAGGAGACCTCGTTCAACGACGTCCTCGCGGACACCCTGACGAAGGCCCCCTACCTACTGATCTCTCTGGCCATTCACGGGCTGATCGCGCTGATCTTGATGGGAATCGCCTTCATGCGCGCGGGCACCAGTGAGACCCCGACCATCACCATGGCCGCGCAACCCCCGCCGCCGGAGGTCGAGGAAGAGGAAGAACCCGAGGAAGAGGTCAAGGAAGAGCCCGTCGAAGAGCCCGTTCTCCAGGAAACCGAGATGGAGGAGACCGAGGAGCAGGAAACCCTGGAAGAGACCGGGGATCCGGACTTCAACTCCGATGCGGCCTTCGACAGCGACTCGTGGAACAACGACGTCGGTCTGGGCGGTGGCGCGGGCGGCAAGTACGGACACCGCGGAGGGCGCGGGGGACGACGCGGCGGAGTCGCCACCGAACGCGCGGTGGCGGCGGCGCTCAAGTGGCTGAAGGACCACCAGGCCCCCGAGGGTTTCTGGGACTGCGACGAGTTCATGTACTACGACAAGTACCCGGACAAGCCGCCCTCGGACGGCCCGGGGAACCCGGTGAACGACGTCGGTGATACCGGCCTCGCCATGCTCGCCTTCCTGGGCCAGGGCAACAACTCCTCCAGCGGCCCCTACCGAGAGGTCGTCGCCAAGGGAGTCAAATGGCTGAAGTCGAACCAGCTCGACAACGGACTCTTCGGCGACGAGGTCGGCAACCCGACCCTCTACAACCACGCGATCGCCACCATGGCGATGGGGGAGAACTACTACTTCACCAAGTCCCCCACTCTCAAGAAACCGATGAAGAAGGCGGTCACCTTGATCGTGAACGCCCGCAACAAGTACGGGGTGTGGCGCTACAGCCTCGAGCCCAACGGGGACAACGACACTTCCATCACCGGCTGGATGATCTTCGCGCTGAAGACCGCCCAGGATTGCAAGATCCCGGTCTCGCACGACAACTTCCGGGAGGCCGAGAACTGGTTCGAGCAGATGACCGATCCGAATACCGGGCGCTGCGGCTACGCCTTCGGGGACGGCGGCGGGCCGGGTTCGCGGCCTTCCCGCCCGCGCCACTACCTCGAGAAATTCCCGCCCGAGAAGTCCGAATCCCTGACCGCGGTGGCGCTCCTCTGCCGGATCTTCATGACCGACACCAGCAAGGTCAAGCGGTGGAAGGATCACCCCAACTACGAGATCCTCAAGAAGCACGCTGATTTGATCGCCCGCACGCTGCCGGTCTGGGACGAAGCGGGCGGATCCTGCGACTTCTACTACTGGTACTACGGCACCTTCGCGATGAACCAGTGGGGCGGGGAACACTGGAAGAAATGGAAGAAGGCCATCGAGAAAGCCATGGTCGAACACCAGCGCATGGAGGACGAGAAGGACAACTTCTACGGATCATGGGATCCGGTCGGCCCCTGGGGCGAGGATGGGGGCCGCGTCTACACCACCGCGATCGGCGCGCTGATCCTCGAGGTCTACTACCGCTACGCCAAGGTCCTGGGCGCCCGCTGAGCCCGAACCACAAGAGGGAGCGGGGAGGTTTCGCTCGAAGCGAAGCCTCCCCGCTCTCCCTTTGGGGGACCGATCAGGCCTGGATCTGGTTGACGTGGGGGGGCAGCGTGGGCTTGCGGGGGGCGGCGTGCGGCCCGTGAGTGGTGGTCCCCTCGACGTTGTTGTTGCGCTTGTTGGTGGCTACC
>CAYVRL010000068.1:0-8533 GCA_964454065.1 uncultured Planctomycetales bacterium
ACGGCGGTGTGGTGGACGCCACCACCGGCCTCTACGACTTCCGCAACCGCTGGCTGGACCCCGCGGTGGGTGCGTGGCTGTCCATGTCAAATCAAGCTGTTCCATTGCATGCCGACCTTTCCTTTGGGCCAATCATGAATCCAACGTCGAACATTCTTGGCCGTCAACAGTCCATGAACGGTACGAGAATCAAGAGATTGTGGAACGGAATGAAGACTCTAGCTGCAAGAGGGCCCTGGCCTGGAAGATGTTGTAATAATTCCTCGCGAGAAGAATGGGCCCTCGTATCGACGCCCTTTGGGAAGGCTGTTTGGAGGAGGCTCGAACCAGGAGAATGTGCGGGCGCTGTCTGGCATGATTGCGAAGGAATGACGTGTGGTGGTGGATTTTATTATGTTAGTTGGTTTACCGGCGGTGTTTGCATTACCCCGGGATACGATCATCCTCCTTTTGACGACCGAAGGTGGATTCCTCCTCGAATTGGTAAACCGGATGGGGGATCAAAGTCCCCAATAGGGCGTGGTGGTAGTTCCAATTATCCCCCTGGGGGATACACCTACTTTCCTCGACCATGACTATGGTTGGCCAAGTACTTTGGGAGTGGAAACTATTGGCGGCAGTCGTCTTGGCGTCGATGGTGTGGGTGTTTGTTGCTCCAGGAAAGCTAAGGAAATACAGGTATGTGATGCAGACTGGTATTCTTTGTATTGCTGGGATTGTTTTTTGGTTTACGGTCAACCATATTCTTCCAGGGCCGGGTGCAATGGCTTCGTTTGCCACTCTTCAGTCAGCATCTGGGAAGGAATACTTGGTTGGTGGAGAGTATGGCGGGTTTTTCGACCTTTGGCAAGTTACCTTCTTTGTCCGTACAGATGACCATTGGAATTGTTATTATTTGGATCATGAGACATTTCGGTGGGGCCGTACTACTCTTGTGGAATCTGATCCCGGCTTAGTACAAGTTTGGAAAGGTGGATCGATGATCGCGACGAACGAGGAAGAAAGTGGCCAGTTTCACAATGAAGAATCTGGGGAAACAGTGGATGGTCCGATGTGGGTAATCTCCAGGAACTGGCCAATGGACCATGGCGTTGATAACTCGGACTGATAGACCTTCGGCGGCTCTGTAGGGCGATTGAGGTGCTCCCCTGTGAACTGGGTCGGCAAGCGGATCCCAATCCGGTTGGGTTCAAGCTGGCCCGGTTCATCCTTCGGGTAAGGTCTTGATTTGTCATGGGGTGTCTGGATGAGTGTGAGGCCAAGAGAGGCGGTTACCCGTGGCTGGGAGGGATTCGCTCCGAACCACTCCAGTCGCCTGCGTCAATCCACAGGCGCAGCTCGCGGCAGGTCAATCTCCGATCAAATGGGGGGGGCAGGACCCAGACGGGTTGGGAGGAGTTGCGGCCGGCCTAGCGCGCGGCGGCGCGGAGGCGGGCGACGGCGAGGCGGGCCGGCAGCTCGGTGCGGGTGGTCCAGCGCAGTACCTGGGATGCCAACGGCCGCATGCTGACTCGGGCGCGGCTGCACGACACGGTGGGTGGGACCCGAATCGGGGAAGCATTTCGCTATGATGGGATGGATCGTTCGAAGCGCATGGGAACGGATCTCCAGTCCCCGGAGAGCTACGCGACGACGGGTCGGCCACCTGGAGCTCGCACCCGATCCCGGTCAATAACTTCTACCAATACACCCAGGTGGACGGCCAGGACTGGAGTTACGACGCGGACGGCCACATGGGTTCCCCTGTTTCCCAACCTAGTGCTGCGAGCCTCTCTCCAGGGCTGAAGGCGGGGTCGATCCTCAGACCGCGGCGGGGGCGATGACCTCGCGGATCATGTGTTCGATGACGCCGGGTTCGGTTTCCTCCAGCTCGTAGGTGACGTTGGCGATCGGCTTGGAGACCTTGAGGATCCGGGAGAGGTCGATCGGAGTGCCCTCGACCACGACGTCGGCCGGAGTGGCCTCGATGGTTTCCTGGAGTTCGTGGATCTGCTCGGGGCCGTAACCCATTGCGGGGAGGATGCGGGCCGCGTTCGGGTATTTCCGGTAGGTCGCGGCGATCGAACCCACCGCATAGGGACGAACGTCCACGATTTCGGCGGCGTTGTTCTCGCGGGCGGCGAACCAGCCGGCTCCGTATTCCATGCCCCCATGAGTCAGAGTGGGGCCGTCCTCGACCACCAGCGCGCATTTGCCGCGAATCAGCTCGGGGTGATCCACCGAGATCGTGGACCGGCAGCGGAGCAGGCGTGCGCGCGGGTTGGCGCGGCGGCAGTTCCCTTCCACCAACTCGACCTTGGTGGGATCGGCGGTTCGCACCTTGTTCACGATCACCAGGTCCGCGAGCAGGAGGTTGGTGTAACCGGGGTAGTAGCGGAGTTCGTCTCCTGGGCGGTGCGGGTCCACCAGCGTGATCTGCAAATCGGGGCGGTAGAAGGGAGTGTCGTTGTTGCCGCCGTCCCAGAGGATGACATCGGCCTCCTTTTCGGCCTCCCGTAGGATGCGCTCGTAATCGACTCCCGCGTAGACCACGAAACCGTTGTCGATGTGGGGTTCGTATTCCTCCCTTTCCTCGATGGTGCATTCGTGGCGATCCAGATCCGCGTAGTCGGCGAAACGCTGGCAAGCTTGTTTCGCCAGGTCACCGTAGGGCATGGGGTGACGGATCGCGACCACCCGCTTGCCGAGCCGCTTCAGGATCCGCGAGACGTAGCGGGTGGTCTGGGACTTCCCGACCCCGGTGCGGACCGCGCAAATCGAGATCACCGGCTTCTCGGAGCGGATCATCGTCTTCTCCGCCGAGCAGACCCCGAAGTGGGCCCCGGCGGCGATCACCCGACCGGCCCTTTCCATCACGGTTTCCGCGGGCACGTCGGAATAGGAGAACCAGACCTCGTCCACCTGGTGGTCGCGGATCAGGTCCTCCAGGCGATCCTCGGATTCGATCGGGATGCCCTCGGGGTAGAGCGACCCCGCGAGTTCGGCCGGGTACTTGCGCCCCTCGATGTTGGGGATCTGCGTGGCGGTGAAGGCCACGACCTCGTAGCGGTCGTTGTCGCGGAACAGACAGTTGAAGTTGTGGAAGTCGCGCCCAGCGGCTCCCATGATCAGTACGCGGGTTCTGTCCATGGAGGGATCCTCTCCGGACACTCTAAACCCTGCTCACGAACCCGCAAGGGTCAGCGACGCCAGGCGCGAAGGATTTCCCCCAGGCGCGCGGGGCGGGCTCCGGCGGCCCGGTTGGCGGCCGCGATCCGGAAGGCCAGACTCCACTGCCGACAGAGGACCGCCCAGGCGTGGAGGACGCCATGCCTGGGGTCGTAGATGTGCGTGGCCTCGGAAGTCAGCCCGTTCAATTCGATCACCTTCAAGCCCCTTCCGGCACGGAAATCCTCCACCGAGGGTGCCCGCAGGTCGAAACGACCGAAGTGGAAGCCCTGGAAGCGCCCGGCCAGCTCCTCGATCGCCGCCGCGAGTTCCGGAGTCTCCAGCCCGCGGCCGTCCAGGAAGATCGCCCCGCGGGCATGGGTGCCGACTTCCACCAGGCGGACGCGCTCCCCAGCGGGTGGAATCTCCTCCAAGCGCCCCCGCAGCTCCTCGAAACAACGACGCCAGATCACGACCGCGCGAGGGTCGGCGAGAATCAGCCGTTCCAGGGTGCTGTGACCGTCACCGATCACTTCTGGCAGTCGCTTTTCGGTGATGGAAAGGATCCGTCCCCGGTCGGCACCGGGTTCGCGCAGCCAGAAGACCCCGAACTCCGGCCCGCGCACGTACTCCTGCCCGATCAGGGCCCGGCCATCCGCCGCCAGTCGCGCGCCGAGTTCTTCCTCCCCATGCGCAATCTGGACACCGCGCCCCCGCTCCCCGACGTCCGGTTTGATCGCAAGCGGCCAGGAAAGCCCTTCCTCGCGCATCCATTCCCGGATCCGGTCCATCCGCTCCGCTCCGCCCGCGGGCAACAGCAGCCACCGGGCCAGCCCGTTGCCTCGTGGGTGGCGGTCGTGGGCCGCGGCTCGTCCGCCCAGTCCCTCCAGGATCGCCGCCTTGGATTCCCCGACCAGGCCGCCGGTGGGGATCCCCGGATTCACCGCGGTCACCAGGGTCAGTGAGCGGTATCGGAGCGCCAACCAAGCGATCCAAACGAGGAGGGGAGGGTAGAAGGCCCACATCGGCCAGAACTCGGCGTGCCGCCAGCGCCTGGCCCAACCCAGGAGTCGCCGTCGACCACTCCAGGTGGCGGCCGGGATCAGGATCCGGGTGGTCAGCAACAGCGCCAGCACGAGAAGCAGCACTCCGCCCAGCGCGTGCCGCTGGAAGAGCGCCAGGCCTCCACGCGCCTCTTCGCCGGCGAAGGCCGAGATCCCGACCAGGAAGGGAGTCCAGAGCATTCCCGCAATCGCGAAGTAGAGGGCGAAGCGCAGGGCGCTGGTGCGCAGGAGGCCCGCGGCGAAATAGGTGGGCAGGCGCAAGCCGGGCATCAGCCGCGAAACCAGGATGAACCAGAATCCGTGCCGCTGGTAGGCGGCGGAGGCGCGCTCCACGCCTTCCTCGCGGACCATCCAGCGCAAGGGCGCGCGGCGCAACGCGGCCCGACCGAGCAAGCGTCCGACCAGGAAGAGGAGGACATCGCCGACGAAGATACCCACGAAACAAGCGCTCACCCCGGCCGCGAAGGGCAACCGTCCCTGAGCCACCAGCAAGCCCGCGCCGATGCAGCTCAGATCCTCCGAGATCAGGGTCCCCCCCGCGATCAGGAGCATGGCCAGGAACAAGGTCAACCCGGAAAAGGGGGGGACGCGCCCCGGATCGAAGGGCAAGGCGGCCTCGGCGATCCGTCCGGGAGCGGCCTCGGCGCGCGTGGGCGCGGTGCCCGCCTGGACCCGAGTGACGAAATCGCCCACCGCCGCGGCGATCTCCGCGGTCCGGGTCCAGAGGAGGAAATGACTGCCGTCGTAGAAGTGCAGTTCACTCTGAGGAACGAGGCGATGGCTCTCCTCGGCAGTCTGCGGCGGGACCAGGAAGTCCTTGTCCCCGTGCAGGATCGACATCGGCGCTCGAAAACTCTTCAGCTCCTCCCGCAAGGGCCGTTGATCGCTGTCGTAGAAGTTGCGTGCGTAGGCGAGGCTCAACATGGCGCGCTCGTAACTGCCGAAATGGGGGAAGAGCCATTCCACCGCCTCGCAGAGGGCGAGCTGGAAACCGTGAACCAAATGGTTCATGGAGTAGGTACCGAAGAGTTCGAACTCCTGGACGCCGATGGCGCTGACCATGGAGATCGAAGCGACGCGCCGCGGATCGTGATGGGCGAGTTCCAGGGCCACCCCGCCACCCATGGAAAAGGCCACCAGATGGACGCGTGCGAGATCCAATTCGTCGAGCATCTCCCCGAGGTAACGGGCGTGGGCGGCGATCGAGTAGTCCGGCAAGTCGGCGCGGGACTTGCGGAAGCCCGGCAGATCCGGGACCACGACCCGGAAATGTTCGCTGAGGATTCGGGCCAGAGCGTCGAAGTCCTGGAGGCTTCCCGGGCTGCCGTGAATCAGGAGCAGGACCGGGGCGTCGGCGCGACCGTCGGCGGCGGGAAAGTCGCAATAGACCAGTCTGGTCCGGCGGGGAAGGGCGCGCCCGCCGTCCACCACCGGAAGCATGAGGGCTCGCTCGGGGGGTACCAGGGCGGGCGGCGTGCGGTTTCGCCACCAACCCACCAGGTGGGAGAGCGCCAGGAGCAGGAGATAGCCGAGGAGGAGGCGACGACGACGGCTCACGGGGCGGCGGACCTGGGAACACGAAGTTCCAGTCGGGTGCGAATGGGGGCCGCGCAGTGGCAGGGAGGACCGGGACGGTAATCGAGAAGGATTTCGCTGGCATCGACCCGGACGCGGCACTGGCTGCGGGTCTCGGCGTCGGCGCGGTGCATGCAGACGGAATAGGCGTCGGGTTTCGCCCCGGGCTCCGCCGCCCCTCGATGATCCCGGTGGAAGTCAGCGAGCAGGGCGGGGGTGACGACTCCACCGCGCGCCGCGAGCAGTTCCGCCCAGCGCGCGCGACGGCGGCGGATGGCGCCGTGATGATCGAATCCCGAGGAGGCCAGCGGCAGGCGCCGGGCCACGTTCCGGTCGAGGCGCCGCCGGTGGCCGTCCCAATCCACCACCCAGAGGGTCCGATCCGGGGCGGCGATGGCGAGTCGGCAGGGAGCGTAGGAGCGCAGGAGGGTTTCGGTGTAGCGTTCGGCGGCCGTCTCCCGGTCGCGCGCGGATGCGGCGACGAGAGGCAGGAGGCCACGGCTCGGCCGCTGGTCGGCGGGCAGCGAAACTCCGGACTTCCGAGAGGATTCGTTCAGCAAGGCCACGCACAGGCCCCATTCGTTCACCATGATCCAGGTGCCATCGGAGGCGGAATCGCGCGGGGCGAGGAAACGGGTTCCGTCGTCGCTCCGCTCGCTGCTGGGAGGGATTTCCGCGGATCGATCACGCTGCTCGTCCCGATTGAAGAACAGCCAGTAGCCGTTGGAATCGGGAAGATGACTCAAGGTGCACATGAGCCTCGTGCCGCGAGGTGACGGAGCGTCGAAGGTGCGTAACCGAAACCGGAGGGTGGGATCCGGCCGTGCGCCCGCAGCAGGACCGCGATCAACGCGAAGTGGTGGATCGCGTGTTGCATGAGGTAGAGGAGTTCTCGGTCGGTGGAGGTCGGGCACCAGGGCGCGGGGGATCCACCGTTCTCTTCGCGGCAATCCGCCTGGATGCGCAGGGGCGGCCAGGAGTCCCGCGGATCGAGGGCGCGAAGGGCCGCGCGACAGGCGTGGAGCCGTTCCCGAGCGGCTTCGGGGTCGCATTCGATCCGTACTTCCCGCGCCCGTTGGTCATAATCGACCGCGCCGACGGAGATACCGTCGAGAAAGAGGCGGTAGAGATCCAGGCAATGACGGAAGTGCTCGCCGATGCTGGCGAGACCGAGTTCCGGGCGGCGGGAACGGTAGAGGTCCTGGGGGAGATCGCGAAGCAGCGCCTCGGCCCGCTCGAGCAGGAGGAGGTTGTCGCGCAGGAGTTGCCTGCGCATGGGGGAAGGACTCATGAGTGCTGTTCGAAGTGTGTTCGGTGGAGGACCCGGACTCCTTCCTCCGCGCCTGCGGCGAGTCGTTTGCGCTCCGTACCGTGCAGTCCCTGGGTGCTGAAGCGCAGGGTGGCATGGACCGCTGGCAAGGCGAAGAGACGATAGAGATGGGGGAGGAAGGCCATGTCGCCCCACCAGCAAACCGCGTGCGCCGCGGGAGGGGCGCCAGACGGTGTCTCGTAGGCGATGCTGGCGGTGTGGACCGGCAGACCGGCGCGGATCGGGAGTTCGAAGAGCGCGGAATGGAAAGGCAACACCGTTCTGCCATCGCTGCTCGTGGCCTCCGGGAAGACGATCATCCCCTTGCCGGCCGCGAGCCGTGCCGCTCCTTCCGCGGCCACCCGTTTCAAATCCATGCGTCGCTCCCGATCAATGAAGAGGGTGCCGACGGATGCGGCGAGGGGGCCGAGCAGCGGCCAGTGGGCGGCGTCTCCGCGAGCCAGGAAGAAGCCATCGACGTGCCGGAAGAAGGGCACGACGTCGATGTAGGAGAGATGGTTGCTGACCAAGAAAAAGGGGGCTTGCGGCGGGCGACCGTGACACTCGATGCGCATGCGCAGGAGCCAGGCCGTCCACGCGGCCCAGCTGCGCATGAAGAAGGCGTGACAGCGATCCGCCGCCCGGGGGGAGAGGACGCGCAGGGGGCGAGTGGCGAGGCGAGCACTCCACAGTAGAGCGGTGCCGAGAGCGAAGGCAGCGAGACGGGGGATCGCCCGTGCGTGCCCCCGCCAGCCCACCGGCGAGCGGAGAGCCGCGCCCTTCGCCTCGGTGGCGGGAGGAGGAGAGGGGGTGGCAGCCGCCAAGGCCATGGGGGCGGGACTCACGCCTCGACGGTGCGATGGACCGAGGGATCGACCTGGCGCAAGTGGAGTAGAGTCAGGAAATCGATGGTTCCGAACTCACGGTCGAGGGCGGGCGGACTGCACACGCGGGCACCGGTCCAGAGGTACCGGCGGAAGAGCTTCGGCGTCTTGACCCGGCGCGGGAGAACGGCGCCCGGGGAAGGGGTGCATTCCCAGCCTGGAAGCGGCGCGATCTGGAACTCGGGGTGGAGGAAGCCGGCGGCCCGGAGCTGCTGGTGGAAGCGCACACCCAGGCACGGGTCCTGGCTGGTGAGGGAGTTGCAACCGAAGAGGTACTCCTTCTCGTTCCATTCCGCGTAATCGCGCAAGCCGCGCCACAAGAGTTGCAGGACTCGTCCACTGCGGTGCCGACGATGGATGCAGGCCCGACCCAGCTCCACCGCGCCGGCGAGGACGGAATCCGGAAAGCCGGAGAGATCGAACTCCTGCGCGGAGTAGAAACCCGCGCCGCGGAGAGCGGCCTCGCGGGTCTGGAGCCGATAGGTCCCGATCACTTCGCTGCTGACTTCGTGGATCACCAGCAGGTGCTGGCACTGGGGGTCGAAGCGATCCCG
>CAYVRL010000069.1:0-8526 GCA_964454065.1 uncultured Planctomycetales bacterium
GCCAGAGCGGCTTTGCCGAGGCGCGGCGGGGGCTCAGGGGGGTGGAGGGGGTGGCGTTTGTGATCGAGCACGAGGGCAAGCCCCAGGTGGTCCTGGCGGCCGGCATCCGAGTCCCCTGGGTACGCGCCGGCGGCGCCTACGCTCGGGAGGACGCCGGCCACCTCGGCGCCCGGGTCGCCCGCGAGCTGATCGCCCGCACCGGCCTCGATCCCGCCGGAATCGACGAAGTCATCGCCGGTTCGGTGGGGCCGCCCTTCGAGCAGGCCAACATCGCTCGGGTCCTGGCCTTGCGGGCCGGAGTGCCTCGCCAGGTTCCCGCCCGCACCGTGGCCCGCAACTGCGCCAGCGGCATCGAGGCGGTGACGACCGCCGCGACCAACATCCGCGCCGGAATCGGCGACACCTACCTCACCGTCGGGGTCGAGGTCATGAGCGCCTATCCACTGGTCTTCGGCCACGAGATGACCGCGATGTTCACCAAGCTGATGAAATCGCGCTCCGCGATGGCCAAGTTGCGCGCCCTCGCCGCCTTCCGCCCGAGTTGGCTGAAACCCCGCATCAGCCTGATGGAAGGACTCACCGATCCGGTCTCCGGATTGATCATGGGACGCACCGCCGATTTGATCGCTCGCGATTTCGGCGTGACTCGTGAGGAAGCCGACCGTTACGCGGTCGAGAGCCACCGCCGCGCGCAGGCGGCCCGCGACCGCGGGCGACTGGCCAAGGAGATCCTCCCCCACCTGCCGCTCGGCGCCCGCTCCGGTGCGCGCGCGGTGGAACACGACGACGGGATCCGGGACGGGCAGACGGTCGAGGGCCTGGCCAAGATGAAGCCCTACTTCGAGAAGCCCGACGGTGTGGTCACCATCGGCAACTCCTGCGGCATCACCGACGGGGCCGGCGCCCTCCTCGTCACCACCGCCGAACGCGCCGGCGAACTGGGGCTGGAACCCCTGGCGCGCATCCGCTCCTTCGCCTGGGCGGGCTGTGACCCGGCGCGCATGGGCATGGGTCCGGTCTATGCCAGCGCCGGAGCCCTGGACGCGGCGGGCTGCTCCCTCGCGGACATGGGAGTGATCGAACTCAACGAGGCCTTCGCGGTCCAGATCCTGGCCTGCAAACGGGCTTTCGAAAGCGATACCTTCGCGCACCGCGAACTCGGCCGCGATCGCGCGCTCGGGGAACTGGATCTCGCCAAGGTGAACCCCAACGGCGGAGCGATCGCGCTCGGCCACCCGGTGGGAGCGACCGGAACTCGGCTCCTCCTCACCACCGCCCTCGAACTCCACGAGGGCGACCACGAACTCGGTCTCGCGACCCTGTGTATCGGCGGCGGCCAGGGCGCCGCGGTAGTTCTCGAGAGGATGGAAGGATGATCGACCTGACTGGACTCCCCATGCCCGAAGGGGCGCCCGAAGCGGGCGCCTGCGTGCGCGTCGAACGGCCCGAGGACGGTCTCGCGGTGGTGGTGCTGGATCCTCCCCACCGCAGCCTCGCGGTACTGGACGCTCCCCTGCTCCGCGACCTCGACGCGGTCATCGACCAGATCGAAGCCGACGGTTCGCTACGTGGCGTGGTGCTGGCCGGGCGGGAGCCCTTGCAGTTCGCCGCCGGGGCCGACATCGACGGGATCGAGAAGATCACCGAAGCCGCGGATCTGGAGCGGATCGTCCGCGCGGTCCACGGCCTCTTCCTGCGCATCGCCCGCTTGAAGCCGCGCACCATCGCCGCGATCGGGGGCCCGGTCCCGGGAGGCGCCTACGAGATCTCCCTGGCCTGCAACGGCATCGTCGCCGCCGACGATCCCAAGACCCGCATCGGCCTCCCCGAGACCCAACTCGGGATCGTCCCCGGTTGGGGAGGATGCCACCGGCTGCCGCGCCGCATCGGGGTCCCCGCGGCCCTGCAAACGATCCTCGCCGGTCGACTCCATCCGGCTCGCAAGGCCTGGAGGATGGGGATGGTCGATCGCATCACCCCCCCGGTGCACTTGCGTCGGATCGCGGCCGATCTGGCGATGGGCCGTGAAAAGCTGCGGATTCGCGAACGGGGCTGGAAGGCCTGGCTGGTGGACCGCAACCCGCTCGCCCTGCGGGTGGTCGAGCGCAAGGCCCGCGAACAGGTGATGAAGAAGACCCGCGGCCACTACCCCGCGCCGTTGCGGGCCCTGGACCTGGTGGTTCACGCCCTGCAAGCCGACCCCGAGGAAGCCGCCGAGCGCGAAGCCCGTGCGATCGGCGAACTCGGGAGCGGATCGGTCTGCAAGAACCTGATCGCGATCTTCCACGGCACCGAAGCCGCCAAGAAACTCGGGCGCGGCGAGGACGGGAGCCGTCCTCCCAGGCTGGATCGGGCCGCGGTGGTCGGCGGCGGGGTCATGGGTGGTGGAATCGCCAGCCTGCTGGCCCAGAAAGGGCTTGCCACCCGACTTTGCGATCTGGTTCCGGAGGCCTTGGACAAGGCCTTGCTCTTCCATCGCTCCGAAGTGGAGAAGAAACGGCGCCGACGCCGTTTGAAGGCCAACGAGGCCAACGCGGCGATCGACCGCTTGGACACCTCGGTGGGCATCAGCGGTCTGGGCCGCGCCCAGGTCGTCGTCGAAGCCGTGGCCGAGCGACTGGACGTCAAACGCAAGGTCTTCGCGGATCTCGCCGCGCAAGTACCGGAAGACTGCCTCCTCGCCACCAACACGTCCTCCCTCTCCGTCAGCGCCATCGCGGAGGGCGTGCCGCACCCCGAACGGGTGGTCGGCATGCACTTCTTCAATCCGGTCAAGGCCATGCCGCTGGTGGAAGTGATCCGCGGCCGGGAAACCGCGCCGGAGGCGGTCACCGCCATCGCGGCGCTGGCCCTGCGGCTCGGAAAGACTCCCGTGGTGGTCGAGGACGTCGCCGGTTTCCTGGTCAACCGATTGCTCGGCCCCTACCTGGACGAGGCCCTGCGCCTCTTCGTGGGCGGCGCCGATCCCGCGCGGGTGGACCGACTGATGCTGGACTTCGGCATGCCGATGGGCCCCTTCCTGCTCCTCGACGAAGTCGGCCTGGACATCGCCAGTCATGCCTCGCAGTCGCTGTTCGAGGCCTATGGGGCGCGGATGATCCCCTGCGAGGGCATCGCCAAGATGATGTCCCCGGAGCGCCTGGGCAAGAAGACCGGCCGCGGGTTCTACCGACACCCCGAGGACGGCAAGGGGAAGGCGGTGTTGTGCGAGGACCTGGCCACCTTCCAGGAGGGCGACTACGCGCGCGCCTTCTCGGATCAGCAGATCGTCGACCGCTTGGTGCTGTCGATGGTCAACGAGGCCGCCCGCTGTTTGGAGGAGGGCGTGGTCTCCGATGCGGCGGTCCTGGATCTGGCGACCGTCTTCGGAACCGGTTTCGCGCCCTTCCGCGGCGGCCTCCTGCGTTACGCCGACGGTCTGGGGACCGCCGAAGTCGTGAAACGCCTCGAGACCATCGCCGAGCGGGATGTCGCCGCCCGCCCGGGCGGCAAGGAGAAGTTCACCCCCGCGGAGCTGTTGCGACGCCTCGCCGCCGAGAAACGCGGCTTCCATTCCACCTGAATCCGCGGGGAGTCAATCCGCCTCCACTCGCTGCCGATCCAGTCGCTGGATGACCGCCGCCGCGCGGCGCAGGGCGCGCTCCAGGGAACTCCTCCCGTGGCCGGTACAGGCCACCCAGGGCTTGCCGAGTTCCCCCGCGGTTCGCCTCAGGTAACGGCCACACATCGTGCGCATGAAACGCAACAGCACGCAGGCGTCGGCGCGCTCCAGGGCGTTGCGTAGGGAAACCCGCTGACGCCCCCAGTTCGCTCCCCAACCCAGGTGCTGGAAATCGATCTGGATCCCGGGGAAGTCCCGGGCCATCCGTTCCTCGAGTTCCTGGTCATAACGCGTCTGGGTTTCGTTGCCGCCACAGAACAAAATCCTTCCTCGAAGGGGAGAGGCGAGGAGGGGGCTCGCCGCGGGCTCCGCGGAGAGGGTGGAGGAATGGGATACCCGGCTCACGAGAGCCGGGGAGGGTAACCCCTCCACACCGAGGGAGCGGATTTCCTCCAGCAAGTCCACCACTTCCTCCGCGGCCTCGGCATGGCCCTGGCTGAGGATCTGGTGAGCCATCCTCTCCAACAGATTGGCCGCTTCGGCACAATCCCCCCGAACCCGGTGGAGACCCGCGCGCGCTTCCAGGATGTCTGGACCCTCCCAACCCGTGGAGACCATGTCCTCCTTCTCCAGCAGCTCCAGGAAGACCCTCGTTTCCGCGCTCATGGGATTCCGCAGCGCAATCCCCTGCATGATGTCCAGGGCATCATTGGCGAGTTCCGGATCGTCCAAGCGCTCCGCGATGACCAGCACTCGCTGCGCGTCCTCGAAACGCTCCGCCCGCGACCGCCCCACGGCGGCGGCACGCTCGAGGAGCAAGGAGCGCATGTCCTCCGATTGCTGGAGGACCTCGTCGCTCTGGACCGCGGCATTCAGAATGCCTTCATCAGGATGGCCGATGCCTCGCAAGACCTCCCGCAGGTTCTCCACGAGCTGGATGGTGACGGGAACGGAGGAAACCGACAGAGCTCCCACGGCCTCTTCCACGAGGTACAGGCCCTCCGGCCCCAGCCTGCGGATCGCGTAGGCGAGGCAGTCGGCGACTTTCCCGGTCCGGGTTCGTTCCAGTTCCATCGCCAAGGCCCACCCAAGGACCAGGCGGGCCCGAGCGAGCAGGTTGCCTCGTTCGTATGTGTCGGGCTTGGCCGCGAAGGAGGCCTCCGCCCTTTCCGCATGAGCGAGGGCTTCCTTGGAATCACCTCGAGCCAGGGCGAGCATCGCCAGGCAATAGTGACCATGCCCACTGTCGACGTCGGCGATCTTCACCGCGGTTGCGAACTGGACCCTTCCTCTTTCCAGCTCCGCGGCGAGATCCCCGAGTTCCTGGCGGTGATCCGGAAAACGAATCCTCGACAGGGACCGATAACCGGATTCCAACAAACCCAGGTCGGCCTGCACTTGCGCCCTCTCGCGCGCCCCACCCCGTTCCACCAGCGGTAACAGGAGACGCCTCGCACCGTGCAGATCGCCACGCATTCGCAAGGCATGAGCGCAGCGACGTTGCAGGACCACCTCGAAACCCGGATCGACCTCCAACTCGTTCTTCTCCCTCCACTGCATGGCCTTGCGGAGAAGGATCAGGAGCGGTTCCGCCCGTTCGGGTTCCTGATCCAGGAGGAGGCCGGTTGCCCGACTCAGTTCCCGCGTCAAGAACCTGGGCTCCAAGGTACCCAGAGCCGCGGGATGGACGACGGCCGGGATCTCGGCTTCCCGATCCGTTTTCCACATTCCGGTCAGGAAGTAGGGAAGGGCATAGGGGACCGCATCCCTCGCTTTTCCGAAGAGGTTCTCGCAGTCCTCCCGGAAACGATCCAGGAGCCCACCCATCGCCTGCCATTCTCCCAGCCGCGCGAAGGCGGTGATCGCCCCCGCCAGATACCAGGTCCGACGGCTCTGGTTGCTCTCCGGGAAATCCATTTTTGCTTCCCTGCTGGACAGAACGTCCAAGAAACCCCGGTGGAAATAGCTCTGGTGCCTTCCGGGATTGAGATGAAGGACCTCTTCCACGAGATCCTCGATCTGATCCTCGTCGAAAGCTCCTTCGATCCCGGAGACGGAGGCAACCACCGCCTGGATCAAGGAGCGATCGAGAGTGGTGAACCTCCCCGGCTGGGTCGCCTCGGGGGTCTGGGACTCCTCCTCTTCCTCCTCCTGCCGGATCCCGGAGGTTTCGGGACTCCCGCTCTCCACTGCCGCAGTCTCCCCTTCCACCGCCGCCGATTCCAATGCTTCCAAGGCCAAGGGAAGCCGTGAATAGAGGCGTGGATGGAGGAGATGGAGAGCCTGCACCAAAGGAACGATGCGGACCTCGGAAAAAGCCTGATACGCGTTCCGGAGCGCCGTCGTACTTCGCTCCAGCGTGGGAGGATCGATCCCTTCCACTTCTCCCTGGAGGATGCCCCGCTCATGGGGAATCCCCAGCCCGTCCAGCAACACGACCAAGGTCTCCACCCAGGGTCCCAGATACAGATCCTGGATGATGTCCCTGATCATGAATGCAGGCAGCGAAAAGGTACGGGCGAGTCGTTTCGTCCGCTTTTCGATACCCATCCCTGCGATCGTTGCTTCTCGGAATCCGCCCTGTTTGGAAAGGGCGTGGAAAGCAGAAGCGAGGAGTTCGGGATCTTTCGTCCTTTCCCAAAACGCTCGCGCCGCGGTTTCGCGGGAACGAGGAGTCAAGGAACGCCAAAGATGGTGCCAGGTGACCATGAGCAGGGGTTGAAACGTGAGAGGTGATCCCGGTCCGAACGAACCGAGGGAGGAGCGTTCCAGCATAGACCTCTCGGATCCAGACCGAGAGGAAAACCCGCCACGGGGATCAGGGCGCAGGGAAGTGAGCGAGGAGGGTGCGCGCGGCCCGGGCACAGACGGCGGGGGTGTAGATGTCCTCGTCGTGATCCATCACGAAGGTATTCCGATAGGGCACGGTCTCGGCGGCACGGATGCGCGCCAGCAGAGCGGGGAGCTCGGCGGCACGGTGACGGTGCCCGGCGGCCAGTACGTCCAGGGCTCGCTTGTAGTGCAGGGCCTCATCAGCGATCACCCGACGAAGGAAACGTCCGAAATCGGGGCCGAGTCGGTCATAGAGCGACAGGTTGGCGCGATAGCCATGGACCGTGCACAGCTCGTCGTAGGCAATCAAGCAGGTGATCGCGAACTCGTCCGCGAAGAGGTGGGCGAGGGCTCCGAAGTCGGGGCGGCGCTCCTCGAAGGCGCGACGCTCGCCTTCGGTCCAGCCGAAGAGGCGCTCCCGCACGCGACGGGCGACCCGGTAGTGCAAGTCTTCCTCGGCGGCCCAGGCCCGTTCCATGTCCAGAAAGGCGCGACTCAAGGGAAGGCCTAGACCGTGGACGTAGTCGGAAAGGAAACGAGCGTCGTACTCCGAGGAGAGATCGACCCAGAGCAGTTCTCGCAGGCGCGCGCGGGTGGCGCCGTCAAGGCCGCGGAAATGGACTTCGACGGCCTGTTCGAGGCCATCCCAGGCCCCGCCTGCGGGATGCCCATTGCCGAGGGTGGATGCCGGGGTCGCGCTCATCGGGCCGCGTATTCTAGCGGGGGACCACACTGCCCCGATGCGTCCCAACTGGTTCCTCGCCCTCCCGGTCCCCGCCGACGGCTGGTTTCCCGAGCGGCTCCCTCCCCCGCCGATCGGGGTGCGCCTGTTCGCGCCGGAGGATCTCCATTGCACCCTCGCTTTCCTCGGCGCAGTGGAAGCAGAAGACGCCCGACGCGCTTTCGCCGTGCTTCGCGAGTGCTGGCCGACGGAGACCTACGAGTTGCGTCTCGGGAGAGGCCGTTTGCTCGGGGTTTCCGCGCTCGCGTTGCTCTTTCACCCCGAGGACCGGGCGCCCCTGGAAGCCGCGATCGCCGCCCATCGGCCCGCCTGCCTGGCCGCGGCGGGCGTCCGCCCGGAAGACCGCCCCCCACTCGCTCATTCCACCTTGGGCCGCTACAGCCGCCGGGCCCCGGGTCCCGGCCGTCGAGCGGCCCGTGAGTGGATCCATTCGGTGGATTTGGCCTCCATGCGCCTCCGGCTGGGCCCCCCCGCCCTCTACACCTGGGCGAAAAACCGCCGGGAGCGCTTGTTCCGTCGCGTGGACGGGATAGAACGGTGAATATGAGACTTCATCCTCCCTCATTGGCCCTCACTGCCGCCCTCCTCTGGGGCGCTGCCATTCTCGCCGTCGGGGTGTTGGACATCACTTCCGGTTACGGCCATTCCTTCTTGCGCGGCGTGGCCAGCATCTACCCGGGCTTCGTCGCCAACGGCAGCCTCATGGACCTCGCTTGGGGCACCATCTGCGCGCTCATCGACGGCTTGATCGGTGGCTTGTTGTTCGCCTGGCTCTACAACCTCTTCCTTCCCAAAGGGTGAAGGATATCGACCTGCTCGTGGTCGGAGCGGGGATCGTCGGGCTGGCGAGCGCCTGGCGGCTGCAAGGAGCGCACCCCGCCGCACGGGTACGGGTGATCGACAAGGAAGATCGTCTCGCCGCCCATCAGAGCGGACGCAACTCCGGGGTGCTCCATTCCGGACTCTATTACCGGCCCGGCTCCCGCAAGGCACGCAACTGCCGTCGGGGGCGCGAACAAATGATTCGCTATTGCGAAGAACGGAGGATTCCGCTGCGCATCTGCGGCAAGCTGGTCCTCGCCACTCGAGCGGAAGAACTGCCGCGACTCGCCGAACTGGCGGAGCGCGGACGGCGGAATGGGGTGGAGTGCCGGGAACTGGAACCGGAGGCCTTCCGCGAATGGGAGCCCGAAGCCCGGGGACTGCGCGCACTCCACGTGCCGGAAGCAGGCGTAGTGGATTACCGCGCGGTCTGCGAGGCGCTGGCCCGAGAGATCCGGGAACGCGGCGGAGAGATTCGACTCGGTGTGCGGCTGCGCTCTGCGCGCCCCGAAAGGGGGGGAGTGCGGGT
>CAYVRL010000070.1:0-8465 GCA_964454065.1 uncultured Planctomycetales bacterium
AGGGGGACGTTTGGGCGGCTCGGCCACCCATTCCACTCTCGGTCCGGGACGGCTTTCCTTGACTCGCCCCTAGGGTCGGGCCTGGAGACGCTTCTCGGGGGCGATTCCACCGAATGAAAAACCCGCCGGGAAGCGTCACAATGCCCGGCATGCGCACCCTTCCCCTCTTCCTGCTCCTCGCCGTGGCGTGCGCCGGGCCCTCCCTGGTGGAACAAGGAGACCGGGATTTTCGCCTCGAACGCTATCCGCAGGCCCTGCAGGAATACCTGGAGGCCGCGGGTAGTCATGAAGCGACGGGGGATCTGGCTCGTCGGATCCGCGAGACCCGGTACCAGATCCTGGCGCAATTCGCCCGGGATCGTCTCCATCTCGAGCAGCCTCGGGAAGCCCTGGAGGTCCTCGACCTCGCGGATCGTTTCCGCCCCGGCCATCCCGACACCGCGGTGCTGCGCCGTCGCGCGGCGCGGAAGGTCGGACGCGACTACGCGGCCCTAGGCCGGGATTTCTTCGACGACGATCGACCCGCCGCCGCCGCCGAGGCCTATCGCAAAGCCCTCCGCTGGGACCCGGAGAACGCCGACGCGCGGGTGGGACTGCGGACCGCGGAGGAAAGGGAAGCCGTGCGCCAGCACCTGGGAGAGCGTTTCTATTTCCAAGGCCTCGAGGAACAACGAGATGGTCACATCGAGCGCGCGCGGACCGCGTTCTTGCACGCGGCCAGCTTCCTCGGAGCCGACAGTGGCGCGGCCACCCACTTCCAAGCCCTTTCCGAGACCTTGGCGCAACGCAGTCGGAACCAGGCCGATTCCCTGCTCGCGGCGGGTCTGATCGATGCCGCCTGGCTCGCCTACCGGGATGCACAGCGTCTGGCTCCAGGGCATCCCGAGGTCGACGCGCAGGTGGTGAAGCTGGAGAAGCTGATCCGTGCCCGCGCCGCTCTCACCTCCACCGACATCGCCCTGCGCGGAATGGATGTCGAGCGGGCCAAGAGTCTGCTCCAGGAAGCTCGGCGTCTCGCTGGCGAAGGGCTGGCCGAGGCCTTGCGCCGCGCTGACGAGGAGCTCCGCCGTACCGATGCGCGCAAACGTTACTTCCTGGCCCGCTCCTATGAACTGGATCGCCAGAACGTCCGCGCGATGGATCTTTACCGGGGCTTGCTGGAGGAACGATCGACGGATTTCGTGGACCTCCAACAGCGCCTCGCCGGGGTCACCCGTCGAGTCGAGAAGGCCGCGCACGCCTACGCCCAGGCCCAGGAGGCCGAAGCGCGCGGGGATGCCGCTCGGGCACGCGAGCTCTATCGGGAGGCTCTCCAGTACGCGCAGGACTACAAGGACTCCGCCACCAAGGCCGAAGTGGGCGGCGAAGAATAGGGAATGGTGGAGACGATGGGGCTCGAACCCACGACCTTCGCATTGCGAACGCGACGCTCTCCCAGCTGAGCTACGTCCCCACCCAAAGGGCCGCATAGGATACGGTTCTCCGTCGACTCCGTCCATGCTCCAGAACCCCGTTCGCGTCGCCGCGTTGCCCTTCGATGTCCGCCCCGGGGATGTCGCGGGAAACCTCGACCGTGCCCTCGAGGGCCTGGAGGAGGCCGCCGAGGGCGGTGCCGCCCTGCTTCTGCTTCCGGAGGAATGGACGACCTCCTTCCTGCCCCATTTCTCTCCGGAGATTCGCGCCGAGAGTCGGACGGCTCTCCTGGAACTGCACGCGCGGGCCCGGGAGCTCGGCGTCCTGGTGGGGGGCTCGGCTCCCGGTGGGGAGGGGCCCAAACCCACCAACGAGTTCCATCTGCTCGGTCCGGGTGGCCCGCGCTTCCCGTACCGAAAGCGAGTATTGTTCTCTCCGTCCGGAGAGGGCCGCCAGTGCGTGGCGGGAGTGGATCCCCCGTTTTGCCTGGAGAGCCCCGCGGGACGCCTCTCCGGGGTGATCTGCTACGACCTGCGTTTCCCCGAGCTGACCCGCCATGGGGCACGAGTGGGGGCGGATCTGCTCCTGGTGCCGGCCCAGTGGCCCACTCCGCGCTGCGGGATCCTGGAACTCCTCACCCGCGCCCGGGCCGCCGAGAACCAGTGCTGGGTGTTGAGCTGCAACCGCGCCGGCCGGGCCAGCCTGGGGGATCGGCGGGTCCTCGCCTTTCCGGGCAGCGCCTTGCTCGCGGACCCGTTGGGCGACCTGGTGGCGCGCAGCAGCGACGGAGACCTGCTGATCGCCGAACTCACCCCCGAATCGCTGGTGGAGACCCGGCGGCAGGTACCCTGCGCCCGGGACGCGCGCCGCGCCGGCCTGTGGGCGACGGTGGAAGTCCCCGACTCGGAAACCTGAAGCTCTCTGGACTGGACTCGATGGACCCCTACACCCGATTGGTCGAGGAGTACCGGCGCCTTTCCCTGGGCGACTGGTCGGAGTTCCTGGCTCGTGTCAGCCTCGTCATCGCGGTACTGGTCGCGGCGTGGTTGGCCAATTGG
This sequence comes from uncultured Planctomycetales bacterium, assembly GCA_964454065.1. Lineage (GTDB taxonomy): Bacteria > Planctomycetota > UBA1135 > UBA1135 > UBA1135 > CAYVRL01. The sequence continues at coordinate 2,472 of CAYVRL010000070.1, forward strand.
ATCGCCAAGCAGGTGATCGTCCGCACCTTGCGCCGTCTGGTCCGGCACACCGCCAACCGCTGGGACGACCTCCTGGTCGAGCATCGAGTCTTCCATCGTCTTTCTCATCTGGCCCCGGCGGTGGTGATCCATTTCTCCGCGGGCATCCTGTTTCCGCTCGAGGACGAAGTCGCCGGTCGGCTCTTCCTGACCCGGGTGGCCCTTTCCTACATGCTGGTGGTGGGGGCCCTGGTTTGCGACGCCTTCCTCTCGGTGTTGGTCGGAGTCGCCCAGAATACTCGAGGCCTGCGGGACAAACCGGTCAAGAGCTACCTCCAGGTGGTCAAGATCCTGCTCTGGATCACCACGGTGATCCTGGTCCTGTCCACCATGATGGGCCGGGAACCGTGGGCCTTCCTGACCGGACTCGGGGCCTTGACCGCGATCCTGTTGTTGGTCTTCAAGGATTCGATCCTGGGGCTGGTCGCGAGCATCCAGATCGCGGCCCTGGATCTGGTCCGTCCCGGGGACTGGATCGAGATGCCGGCTTTCCAGGCGGATGGCGACGTGGAGGACATCAGTCTGACCACGGTCAAGGTGCGCAACTGGGACAAGACCGTGACCGCGGTGCCTTCGTACGCGCTGGTCTCCTCTCCCTTCCGCAACTGGCGCGGAATGAGCGAATCCGGGGGGCGGAGGATCAAGCGTTCGCTGTCCTTGGACATGACCAGCGTACGTTTCGTGGACGGGGAGCTGCTCGCGCGGTTGCGTAAGATCCAGCTCCTGGCCCCCTATCTGGAACGCAAGGACGAGGAACTGCGAGTTTGGAACGAAACGCACCGCGCCGATCCCGATAGCCCGGTCAACGGACGGCGTTTGACCAATCTGGGCTGTTTCCGCGCCTATCTGGAGGCCTACCTGCGGGCTTCTCCCTTGTGCCATCCGCACATGACCTTCCTGGTCCGTCAGCTTCCTCCCGGTCCCACGGGGATTCCCCTGGAGATCTACTTCTTCTCGAAGGAGCAGCGCTGGGCCCACTACGAGGCCTTCGTCGCCGATATCTTCGACCACGTGCTGGCGGCCGCGCCGGAGTTCGGTTTGCGGGTCTTCCAGCAACCCACGGGAGCCGACCTCCGTGGCCTGAGGGTCGGCGGCGAGGCTCGGGACTAATCGCCGCCGCGCCCGTCGGGGTGGCAAGCGAGACAGGCGTTCGACTCCCAGACGTAGCCGCTGACGCCGCGGTGCTTGTCGTCCATCTTGCTCTGATTGTGCTCGTGGCAGTCGATGCAGGAGAAGTCCGGGTAAGTACCGTTGATGTGGCAGTCGGTGCAGGCGAAGCCCGCGTGCTTCCCGCTGGTGATCGGGAAGCTGTGGTTGAAGGTGCCGTGGCTCCATGCGATCGTGTCGTGGCAGTTCTCGCAAGTCGTCGGGAAACCGCTCGCCTGGTGGTCGGGGTTGGTGGTGTTCAGGTATTCCTGGAGGTGGCAGGTCACGCAGGCGTCGGTGATTCCCGAGTGGTTGAACGTCGCGGGGATCCAAGCGACCGTGGAGTGGCAGTTCTGGCATTGGGTCGGGAAGTTCAGGGCCACGTGATCCGGATTGGTCGTGGAGTTGTAGGCGTCGGAGTGGCAGGAATAGCAGTCTCGGGGAAGGCCGGAGTAGACCCCGCCCGCATGACAGGCGGAACAAGCCAGGGAAGCGTGGGCGCCGGTCAGGGGGAACAGGCCGTGGTTGAAGGCGGCGCCGGTCCACGCGGTGGGGATATGGCAGCGGTCGCAGTCCATGACCCAACCTTCGACCCGGTGGTCGGGCTCCGTGGCCTGGGCCAGGTTCCCCTGATGGCACGTCACGCATTCCGTGTCGGTGGGAGTGAAGACGCCCACTTCGGAACCCGGATGGCAGCGGAAGCAGGGCGTGGCGGCGTGGGCGCCCACCAAGGGGAAGCCGGTGCGGCGGTGTTCCTCGATCTGGCCTTGCGGGCGCCAATCGTTCTGTTCGTGACAGTTCGCGCAATCCTGCCCGAGCTGACCCTGATGGATGTCCTCGTGGCAACCGGCACAGCCTTGGGCGGCGAACTCGGCGACCGGCCCGCGGTCGTTGTGGCAACGCAGGCACTGGGCGCTCGCGTGCGCGCCCTCCAGCTTCACTCCGGTTTCCTTCTCGTGATCGAAGCGGAAGTCGCTGCGGATCGTGCTCCAATCCTCCCCGGTATGACAAAGGGAACAGTCGCCCGGGAACTTGTCGTGGGGGAGGACCGGACCGCGGTTTTCCCACCAGCCCTGCCGGGAATGATCCCCACCGGCACAGGCTACGGCCAGGGTCGCGGCCAGGGCCAAGCTCAGGCCGAGCAGGGGGCGGATCGGTCGGTGAAACCGTTTCATGTTCAGAATCCCTTCTGCAAGTAGAGGCCGAGGGTGGTGGAGTCCTGTTGGTCCCCCAGACGCAGGTCCAGGGAAAGGGAGGCCGAGAAGCCCCCGACGCTGGCGAAGTCCCAGGAAGCACGCAACAGGTGTTGCAGGAGCTGCGCCTGGGTGCCGAAGAAATCCTTCTGATCGTAGCGCGCGCTCTCCCAGGAGAAGCGCAGAAAACCGTTTCCGAGGGCCGTCGACTGGTTGGCGCGTAACCCGTAGGCGGAGCTGAATTTGCCTTGATCGGCGAACAAGCCGAGGCCGAAGCTGGCTCCGCGGAAGGGGAAGTCCCGCCAGTCGCTGCGTACTTCCACGCCGCCACCGCTGTCGTCCTGATCGCTCCAGCGGTTGAGGCGGAGTTCGAGGCGGGTGCCAGAGCCGAGGCGCCGCCAACCGCTGAAGCCGATTCGCTCGTTGTGGTTGTTCGCGAGTTCCACGGCACTGACCGTGCTGACCTGGAAGCGCAGGAGCTCGGGGAAGCGCAGCGCGTTGTAGGAGATCCGGTAGCCGTTTCCTTCCTTACTGTTGTAGCCGCCGCCGATGCGGAATTGAGTGAGTTCGGCCCCGCTCCCCTTGGCCGTATCCTCGGGTCCGTAGAGGTCCACCCAGACCGAGGAGTCGAAGCGGAAGCCGCTCGCCCCGCGCCAACGGGTGCGGGCGACGATCAGATTGCGGTCTTCCTTGCCCTTGTGCCAAGTGCGTTGGAAACCGGCTCCGAGTTCGAAAGCTCCCCGTTCCCCGGCGAGGTACTCGGCGAAGACAGCGGCTTGGCGGTCGTCGGTACTCGCGTAATCGGCATTGGGTTCTGGTTGCAAACCAAGACTAGCGCCGAACTGGAGGCCTTCGTTACTTCGCCAGTCGAACTCCCCTCCATCGATGACTCCGAACTCGGGGAAGAGGTGTTGGAGAAAGCGCCCGACTTCCCAGCGAAGGGCGTGTTCTCGAGTGCCGCCCCACGTCCAGCTCAAACGGTCCAGACGGAGACGGGACTCGGATCGTTTCGGGGTGTTGGGAAGGTCCACGATGCGGTGGTTGACCTCGCCATCGAAGTGGAACTCTCCCCCGAGTCCGAAGGGATTGGTGGCGCGCGCATCCACTCCACCGCGGGCGAAGAGGTATTTGCGGCCCGCATCCAGACGATCGTCGGTCCATTCGGCGGAGGTGTAGTAGCGCCCGCTCCACACGGTGGCGCGATCCGAGGCCTCGCGTTTCCGCGCATCGGCGAGCAAGGGCATGTCGCGTTGCCAGTCGTCGGGAGGACGGCTCCAGGTCGGGTGCTCGTTACCGGTCCCGTAGTCGTGTTCCGCTCCCCCCGGAAGGGTTCGGTCGGGCGGAATCTGGATTTCGCAGGCGGTTCCGGCGTCGAGGGTGATGCGCGGGTCGTCCAGGGTCACCCAAGCGCTTCCCTGGGCCACGCTCTCGACTCGGCCTCCCCGCTCGGGTTGCCCCAGGGGCCGGAAAAGGACTCGGTCCCCAGGTTCGATGCCGCTCTCGGTCCCCCGATCGATCGGAATCCTGCCCTGGGCCGGGGCGGTGCTACGCCCGGGGATCCGGCGCATCCCACCTCCCTGCGCCGCGCAGAGGGGGGCGGCCAGGAGGAGCAGAGCAAGGAGGGGGATACTTCTCATCGGGAACCCGGCCCCGGGCCGTGACAGTCCTCGCAGCGGGTGCCGAGGGGTTTGAAGCGAACCGCGCTGCCTCCGCCGGGTAGGGGCCAGCGGCGATGGCAGGCGGAGCAGGCGAGCTTCCGGTGACTGCGATCCAGCGGGAAGCGGGAATCCTCCTGGTGGTCGAAGTGGACTTCCTCGAAACGGTCCGAACCGTGGCACCGCGCGCAGTCGGTCCGTCCCGCACGGGCGAACTGGCCGACATGGGGATCCGCGTGGCAGTCCTGGCAGCGGGTCCCGGGCGCGGCGGCGCTTTCGCGGCCGAGCCGGTCCGGGGCGGAGAGTGGGGCATGGCAAGCGCGGCAAGCGGCCTCGGCATGGGCGCCGCGCAGTGGGAAATCGGTCCATCGCGTGTGATCGAAGGGGCCGTTGCGCGGACGGCGGAAGGAGATCGAATCATGACAACGTTCGCACCCGCGGCGACCGTCCACGGTCGCGGGGCGTCCGAGGCGGTCGAAGGTGCCGCGGTGCGGATCGGGGTGACAACCGCGGCAATCGTCGAAGGGGCCGTGGAAGCGCTCGCGAACCTTGCTCAGGCCCAGCCCTCCCGAAAGCGTTTCGACCTTCCGGCCGTGGCAGCTCTCGCAGCGGCTCTGGCGGTGGGCTCCGATCAGAGCGAAGTCCGTCCAGGCCTGATGATCGAAGTTGGCCAGGGAGATGCTGGCGAAGCTCTCCTGGTCGTGACAACGTTCACAGCCGCGACGGCCGTCGACTTCGACGGGACGCCCGGGACCATCGAAAGCGCCCCGATGGACGTCCTCGTGGCAGTTGTCGCAACGCCGGGGATCGCCTGGGAACTTTCGTTGCGCCCTGGCATAGCCGCGCCCTTGGGCGTCGGGGCGCGGAAGGCGGGGATGACAGGCCGTGCACTGGGCCCGAGCATGGGCACCGGTGAGCGCATGACCGGTCCATCGTTCGTGGTCGAAAGCGGGCGCGGCGGACCGGAAATCCTCCTGATCGTGGCATCGTTCGCACCCGCGGCGACCGTTCACGAGGGGCGGTCGGCCCGGCTGGTCGAAGAGACCTCGATGAATGTCCTGGTGGCAGCTCTCGCAGAGCCGGGGATCGCCGGGGAACTTCTCTTCCACCTTCCCGAAGCTGCGCCCCCGAGCGTCGGGGTGGGGGCGGGTGGAATGGCAGCTCCGACAATCGGCCCTGGCATGGGCTCCCTGGAGCACGAAACCGGTCCACTTGCCGTGGTCGAAAGCGGAAGCGGGCACATGGGCGAAGTCCTCGGTGTCATGGCAGACCGCGCACCGGCCCCCCGGTCTGGGGATTTCGGCCTGGGCGAGGACGGCGTCGAAAGCGCCCCCGTGAGGGTCCGGGTGACAGGATTCGCACTCCTGCGGGGTGCCCCGGAAACGGCGGGCAGCCTCGGGTCGTCCCTCCGGGATTCCATGGCACTTCTCGCACGCGGTATCCCGATGCCGACCCGTGAGGGGGAAAGGACTTCGCTCGTGTTCCGCGACTCCGAAGGCCGAAGGGAGGAAGGCGTGACGGTCATGGCAGGCGAGACAACCCTTGCCGGCGAAGGGCCCGGAGTCGAACTGTCCACCGTGGGGATCCGCGTGACAGGCTCCACAGGCATCCGGATCCCGTCCGGGAAAGCGCTCGGCGAAACTCGTGGGAGCAACTGCGTCGGCGTGGCAGTCCTCGCAGCGGGCTCGATCGTGGGGAGCTTCCAGCCGGAAACCGGAAGCGGCGTGTTCCTCGGGACGGAGCCGTCGCGCGGCGGTGGCGAACTCCCCGTCCTTCTCGGGGGGATGGCAGCTGGCACAGGCTTGCTTCGGATCCAGAGCGAGTAGCGCGGCGCTGCCCTGGAGAAAGGCCTTGCCGTGCGGCGAGTCGTGGCAATCCGCACAAGCGCGGACCGAGACCCCGCCGGACCGGCGGTCGAGGTTCTCGACCGAGTGGAGGTCTTCCTTCGGGTGGCAATCCAG
>CAYVRL010000071.1:0-8432 GCA_964454065.1 uncultured Planctomycetales bacterium
GCAGCATCTGATCGTCGCAGTTGCTGAGGAGAGCGATGGGAAAGACTGCCGCCAGCCTGGCCAGGGACTCCGGGACTTCCGGCCACGCGGGCCAACCCAGTTGGCCGGCGGCGAAGGCGCGGACCTCCGTGGGGGTGAGGTGCAGCGCGCAGACCTCTTCCACCGCCAGTCGCAGGGATTCCCCCAGGATGAGTTCGTAAGGACGAAAAGGACCGCGCTCCAGGTCTCCTTCATGGCGCACCCGGGACTCGAGGATCGCCGGAATCCGATCTTCGTACCCGCACAGGCTCGGGAGCGCGGCGAGGACCCGGGCCTGCCCCCTTTCCCAGTCGATCAGGGTGCCGAAGCAGTCGAAACTGAGCATGCGCAGCGGGGGCTTGGTGGGCATCATTCTCCGGTCTTCTCGTAACGGGTTTCGATCACGGTCCGAAAGGCATCCTTCGGCCCCGAACGGAGTTCGACCCGAAGCCGGTAGCCGTGATCGGGAATCCAAACCTCGCTCTGGCGCTCCACGATCACCCCCTGGTCGTCGAAACGCAGCGCCCGAGCCCCGTCCTGGTGCACGCGTCCGAGGAATTGCATCTCCGCGCCCCGGTCGTCGAACCAGTGAAGGAGATAGCGCCCGTCTTCCTGGCAGCGGAGCATCCCGAACCCCTGGTAGACCAAGGATCCCTGGGGGGTCCGGCTCTCGGAATGGGTGGCGAACCAAGTGCCACCCAGAACGGCCTGGGTTTCGATCCGATCCGTGGTCGTGCCTCCTCCGCCATCTGGGCTGCTCTGGAAGACCCCGAGATAGCGGGCATAGGGATTCCCGCGGACCTTCACGATGGCGGCCGCGTCGGAACCGGGCAGGGGCCCATGGAAGGGCTGGTCGAAGATCCCCAGCAGTGGGGGGCCGAGTCCCTCTTCCCCGGAAGGGTCGGGAAGCCAGGTGCGTCGCTCCACTCCGCCCTGGTTCTGCCGCCATTCGATCCTTCCACGCGGATGCTCCGCCTCGTCCACCAGATCGAGGACCAGCCGTTCTTCGGAGAGGAAACCCCGGCAGCGTACGGCGCTTCCTCGGGCGTCGAAGCGCCAGCCGCGGACCGCCCCCTTGCCCGAGGCCCGCAGGAAGGTGGTGGAACCGGTCAGGAAGACCGGGCCGGCCACCCCGTCGCGATAGCTCGCGTCACGAATGCGCAACCAGCGACCACCCATCAGGGACTGACTGTCCATGGCACAGGGGAGCTTCCCGAGCAGGCTCCGTTCGGTGCCAGCGGCTCGGGCGGGGAGGAAGGCGGGCCAAGGGTTCCCCTCCTGCTGGGCCTGGGCGCCTGCGGCGGGGGCGCAGAGGATCCCCACACCGAACAGCCCCAGTAGACGAAGAGAGCGTTTCCCCATGGGTGTCCGGATTCTATCCTGGTGAACTCCTTTTCGGCCCCTGCCTTGCCTCCGCCTCCCGCCCTCCTCGCTCGAGACCTCGAACTCGCCTTCGGGCGGCTTCGAGTCCTGAAGGGAGTGGACCTGGAGGTCCATCCCGGCGATCTCTACGGCTTGCTCGGGCGCAACGGTGCGGGCAAGAGCACCACCCTCGGGGCGATCCTCGGTTTCCTGCCTCAGGCGCGCGGTCGTCGTGAGGTCTTCGGCGTGCCTTCCCACCGACTTCAGCGACTGGCGGTCCCGATCGGGGTGGCGCTCGATCCCCCCGGACTCGATGACGGGTTGAGCGTCCGCCAGAACCTGGAGCTGGCCCGGATCCGCGGGGGAATCCGCGGCGGGCGAAGCGTGGAAGAAGTCTTGGGCCTGGTGCGTTTGCAGCACCGCGCCGACAACCGCGGCGATCGTCTGTCCCATGGGCAAGGCCGTCGGGCGGCGGTCGCGCGCGCACTGCTCGGCGCCCCCGAACTCCTGATCCTGGACGAACCGCTCTCGGGTCTGGACCCCGAGGGGGTGGAGGACATGCTGGAACTCTTCCTTCGCCTGACGCGCGAGGAAGGGGTCACGGTGCTCCTTTCCAGCCATCACTTGCGCGAGGTACAGGAGGTCTGCAACCGGGTGGGTTTGATCGATGACGGAAGAGTGGTTCTGGAGGGCGAGACGGCCCAGCTCCTGGACGAAGCCGGCGACGGATTGGAAATCCGTTGTGCGCGTCCGGCTCGAGCCCGCGAACTCCTTTCCGCCTGGCCCGGCCTCCTGGAATTGTCCGATGGCCCCGAGGGTCTGTTGCGCGCCCGACTCGCTCCCGGAGTGGAACTCGCGCCATTGCTGGAACACCTGGCCGGGGCCGGGATCGGCTTGCATGCCTTCACCCCCTCTCGGGCCAGCCTCGTGGACGTGTTCCGGAGGGCGGTGGCATGACCGGTTTCCTGCGCGCCTTGCGGGGCGAGTTCTACGCCCTGTTCCACCGGCGCAGCGTCCGTCTGGGTGTGGGCCTGGTCCTGATCGGGAGCGTGTTGCGGGTTCTCGTCGCCTCCTGGTGGATCGAGAGCGGCGGCGTCCACGACAATTTCTGGCCCCGTTTCGCCCAAGGTGCCCGTCTGGGCCTGATCCTCGCCGAGGTCGGAACCCTGGTCTTGGTCGCCAGTGCGCTGCCTCACGAGATCTCGCGCAGCGCCCTGCGCGATCCCCTGGCGCGCAGGATCGGGCGGCCCGCCTTCGTCGCCGCGCGCGCTTTGTCGTCCGTCTTCCTCCCCCTCTTCCTCGGAGCGATCGCGGTCGGAGCCGCCGCGGTGACCTCCTCCTTGCTCTTCCAACCCGGCAACGTGGTCACCGCCCCCTTTCTCCAGGGAGAGGATCCGGCCGCCCAGCAGGGTTTCCAGGACTGGCTGCGGGACAACCACCTGCGCGCGGATCAGGTGGCGGCTCGGGACTACCTGATGGGGGAGGGGAAGGATTCCGCCGAAGCCGCCGCAGAACTCGGAATCCCCGATCTCGAGGTGCCGGAGGCCTACGCTTCCTACGTGCCGATCCTGGTCTTCCTGGAGAGCGAGATCCGTTCTTCGGTCCGGGATGCACTCCTCCGCGCCCTCTTGCCTCTCGCGGTCCTCGGTCTCTTCGCGCTCGCGATCTCCCTGGCGATTCCTTCCTCGGCCCTGGCGGCCGGATCCGCCTTGGGGCTGGTGCTCCTCTTCGGTGTCTTCCTCGGTCCCGAACTCGGAGACCACGCCTGGTGGGTCTTCGCGGATTGGTTGCCCGGGATGGGGCACGACAGCTTGCTCGAAGTCGCACGGCGGATCGCCGACGGCTACACCGATACCCTGGCTCCGCCAGAGGCCTCCTTGCGTCCCGCCTGGATGGGCGGTCTCGGTGCGGGGATCGCCTGTCTCGGCACTGCACTCCTCGTATTCCCGAGAAAACGCCTGTGAGCCTTCCCCGCTTGCGAATCCTCCTCGTCCTTCCCTCGCTGGTCCTCGGCGCCTGCGCGACTTGGGAACCTCGCCCCCTGCCGCGGGGCTTGCTGGAACTCTCCGGGGTGGAGGAACCCGATCCGCCGCGCCGCGCGGTCCTCGGCGTCGAAGTCTCCCCCAATGAATCCGACAGCCTGGAGGATCTGGAGGTCCGGCCGGGTGTCCGGATCCGTGCGATCGCCCCGGATTCTCCGGCCGCGGAGGTCGGACTCCGGGTCGGGGACGTCCTCCTCGCCTTCGACGGCACTCCGACCGATGACCCGGGGCGTCTCGTCGCCCTCCTGCGTGCGATTCCCGAGGCTCGTCCTGCGACCTTGCGCGTCGAACGGGATACGCGAGTCTTCGAAGTGGAGGTGAAGCTGCGCATTCGGAATCCGGGAGCCACGCAGCACACCCTTTATTTCATCGATCGCAAGGTCACGCGGGCGGCATTCCGGGACGGGCGCGGTTCCGGTGCCCTTCCGGTGATCGTGCGCCTCGCCCCGGACAGTCCCTTGCGCAAAGCGGGGGCGGAGGAAGGTTGGGTCGTGCGCGCCTTCCAGGGCCGGGATCCGGGCTCTGCTCGGGAGTTGGTGCGCCGTTTGCAGCGCGAGCTCCGCCCCGGGGAAGAGGGCCGCCTCACGGTCGAACCTCCGGGAACGGCCTCCAAGGAGATCCGTTTCCACGCCTGGAGTCCCGGCCGGGAACTCGTCGCCTTCAGTCTGTGGCCGCTCTGGACTTGGACGCAGCGTCCCGAGGAAGCCCGCGAACACCTGGTGATCGGAGATCTGATTCTCTTCTCCCTGTTCCGCATGGATCGCCTGGGGGAGGAGAGTTCCTGTTCGATCCTTTCTCTACTCCACTGGAAGACCGGTGAGGCGGTCCTCGGGGGAACCCCCTTGCCCATGCCCGAGAAGGAGGACCAGTGAAGTCTCGACTCCTCCCTTTCCTGCTCATCTGGTCCCCCTTCGGCTGGTCGAATTCCCTGCCCGCCCAGGGAGTGGTTCCCGTTCACTCGGTTCTTCCGGTGGCCGGAACCCTGCTCGATGCCGAGAGCGCCGACGAGGACGGCGACGGTCTGGATGACCTCTTCCTCGCCGTTCGACGCCAGGATGGGGGCCGTGAGTTGCGAATCCATCGCATGCGTCCTTCCGGTTCCTTTCCGGCCCAGCCGGACCGGGTGATTCCGATGAAGGCCGACGTGGTCGCCTGGGGACTCGGAGATTTCCGCCCCGAAGCCGGGGTCGAGATCCTGTTGACCACTCGCAACGCCGCATTCTCCCTCTCTCCCCGCAAGGAGGGCTATCGCGGCAACCTGAAGCTGATCGTCCGCGCGCCCATGCTCCTCGACCTGCCGGCCGCGGACGCGCTTCCCTTCTGGCCCGCGGTGGGGGATCTCGACGGCGACGGCCTGGACGAGATCGCGTTCACGACCTTCGACGGTTTCCAAATCCATTCCGCGGACGGGACCTTGCGGGGCACGATTCCCCGTGTGCCCTCGGTGGGGCGTCGACCCGCGGTGGAGTCCGGGATCAAGTTCCTCAACCCGATTCACAATCAACCGCTGGCGGAATTATTGGTTCCCGATGAGGATCCCGGCGCGATCGAGGCGCCGCCGGTGCTCTACTCGGAAGTCGCCCTGCCCTTGCCCTTCCTGGTGGACGCCGATGGCGACGGTCATGCCGATTTGCTCTATGCCGGTGACGGTCCCGACAAGAACGTCTACGTTCATTTCGCCCACGCCCCCGACGAGGAGGGTCTGGAGCTGAATCCCGCCCCGGATCGACGTCTCGGTTACGCCAGTGATCGGGATTGGGACGTACAGGGACTGGAACCGGTGGCTGCGGGCGGGGGACCCGCGGTGGATCTGATGGTGACCCGCAAGGGCTCCGGAAAGGGGCTGACCGTGGACTGGCAGGTGTTGCTCTTCCTCGATCCCTTCCTCGGGGAAGGGGGGCTGTCGCACCCGGACAGCCTCGCCAGCGTTTCCGCCAGTTACGTGCGCGGCATCCTGGTTCCGCTCGGGAGCGGGGCGGGTCGTCCGGATCTGGCCCTGACCGCCTGGAGCCTCGTTCTCCGCGGGGCTCTCGGTTCGGGAGGAGTCAAGATCCGACACCTGGTGCTCGGCTTCCCCGCGGAAGGGGAGCGGGGCCACGCGCGCCAGCCCTTCCTCCGTTATCAGCGGGACTATGACGCGGATGATTTCACCGCCTTCAGCCTGGTTCCCGCCCTCGACATGGACTTGAACGGCGACGGTCTCGCCGATCTCCTCGAATCCGATTCCCATGGGACACTGGAAGAGCGGCCTTTGCATCGTTCGGGGAAGCGCGTGCAATTCGCCGTACGACCGGAACGACGGATGGAAGTGGATGCCTTGGGGTCCGCCGTACTCGCCGAGGACTTCGATCACGATGGCCTCGGAGACCTCCTGATCCTGCGCGAAGGTGCGGTCGAGTGCTACGTCGGTCGGCGCCGGGGGGCCGTCCGTTGAAGTTCCCCGTCTCCGTCCTGCTGTGCTTGGAGCTGGTGGGTTCCGCCTGGGCCGCACAAGAGCCGGTTGCGATCGACCCGGAGCCCATGCACCTGGCGCTCGCCGACTGTGACGGAATCGCCGGTTTGGAGTGGATCCGAGTCCAGGGAGCTTCCTTGGAGTTGACCACCGAAGGAGGGCAGACCCTACGCAGCCGTTTCCCTGGCGACGCGGTGCTGTGGACGGTCGCCGACCTGGACCGGGATGGTCATGGCGAGCTCTTGGCTTTGGTCGGCGGCGACCGGCTCTACCGCCTGGTCGTGGCCGGGGACGGTTTGGATTGGAAGTTGATCCGGGACGGGCTCGGCAATCCCAAGGGGTTGCCGAGGGGTGTCCGCAGTGGTCCTTTCATCCGGGACGTGGATGGCGACGGCTTCCTCGACCTGGTGATTCCCGACGAAGCCCGGGTGCGGCTCTTCTTCGGCGGAGCGGAGGGGCTGCGCGCCGGTCCCAGCCTGGAGGTCGCCACCCGCCTGGCCTTGGATGTCGGTGGACCGATGCCGCGGGGCCTCTTGCATCGGGTGCGTCGTCGCCTGCGGGTTCCGGAAGTCCATCTGCAGGACATCAGTGGCGATGGTCGCGGTGACCTCCTGGTTGCGGACGGGGATCGGATCCGCGAGTACATCGCGGGGGCGAAAGGACTCCCGGACCAGCCTACCGCGACCGTGGACCTGAGCCTCTTCTCCGCTCGGCTTCCGAAACTGCGTTTCGACCCCAGCAACGTCGCGGGGCTCACCCGCTACGCGGTCTGGGAGAACTGGGACGACCTGAACGGCGACGGGGCCTTGGACTTGATCGTCCTGGCGGGAGGCAACGTGCTGGTCTATCTCGGCGGTCCCAAGGGAGTGGATCTGCATCGACCCTCGGATCAGCTTCCCACCCGGGGGAACATCCTCTACGCCCTGTCCGCGCCCATCGACGGGGATGCGATTCCGGACCTGGTGCTGATCCGGATCGAGGACATCTCCCTGGCCCGGGTACTGAGCTGGGCGGTGTTCTCCTTCTCGCTGAAGCTCGACATCCTCGCCTATCACGGCAACGGCAAGGGGCGTTTCTCCAAACGGCCTTTGCCCCAGAGCCGCAGCCTGAAGATCCGTTCTCCTTCCATCCTCTCCCTGCTTCGCAACAAGGACGAGGCGGATTCCCTGCGCCGCACCGTGGTACGGCTCGCCGACTTCGATGGCGATGGCCGGGCCACCGATCTGGTGGTGCTGGATGCTTCCGGCGCCCTCGCCGGCTGGCGCAACCTGGTCTCGGATCCTTCCTTGCTGGATCACGTGACCGCCCACTTCCTGCGCCAGCTCCTCGCCCAGCGGGAGAACCTGGATCTGGACGTCGAGACCCTGGCGGGCTGGCTGTTGGGCCGGGCCTCCTTGCTCGTTTCCCTCACCCACGGGAAGGAGCCGAGTTTTCGGATCCCCGCTCCAGCGGGTTGGCGAATCCCCCAAGCGATGACGGTCAGCGACGTGGACGGGGACGGTCGCGACGAAATCCTGGTTCTCCATCGGATCCTGCTCGACAGCGGCGGGGACGTCCACGCCGGTCTGCAGGGCTACCTCTACGATCCCGATCAGCCGACGCGCAGCCAGAGAGCCTTCAAGTAAGATCCTTCGGGGAAGTCGATGCGCACCGGGTGATCGCTGCCGGCGCCGGTGATCCGTTCGATGCGCACCGGACGACCATCCGCTCGCGAGGCCTGACGGACTTTCTCCTGGAACTCCATCAGCGATAACAAGCCTGAACAGGAGCAGCTCAGGAGCAGACCGCCGTCGGCGAGTACCGAAAAGGCCAGCTTGTTCAGATCGTGGTATTTCGCGATTCCCGTGTCGAAGTCGCGGCGCCGGGGGATGAACTTCGGGGGGTCGAGGACCACCACGTCGAATCGTTTCCCATTCTCCGCGAGCGTGCGCAGGTAGGAGAAAGCGTCGGCATGGCGCAATCGCAGGGGGTGGGCTTGATTCAGGTCACGGTTCCGCTTGGCGAGCTCCAGGGCCTTTTCGTCCAGATCCACCGCCAAGACCTCTCGCGCTCCGCCCCGGAAGGCGGCGAGGGCGAAACCGCCGGTGTAGCAGCAAATGTCCAGGACCGATTTCCCGGCACAGAGCCCTTGCAGGCGGGCCCGATTCTCTCGCTGGTCGAGGAAGAAGCCGGTCTTGTGGCCGCTGCGCAGGTCGATTTCGTAGCGGACGCCGTGTTCGCGGATCTCCAACCGATGCGGACAAGTGGGACTGCGCAGATCGAAGCCCTCCTCGTGCTCGGCACGGGCACTCCCGGGGTCGAAGCGCAAGAGCCAATGGCGAGTACCGAGTTCCGTGGCCAGGGTCTGGAGGACTTCCTCCGCGTGCTCGCGCATGGAGCTGGAGTAGAGTTCCGCGGAGAGCAGATCTCCGTAGCGGTCCACGGTGAGAGCGGGGAGGTCGTCGCCTTCGGCGTGGACCAGACGGCAAAGCTCCAGGTCCAGACTGGGATCCGCCCGGCGGCGGGCGATCGCGGCCCGGGCGCGGGCGGCGGCCCAGTCCCCGGGAGGGGGATCCTCG
>CAYVRL010000072.1:0-8361 GCA_964454065.1 uncultured Planctomycetales bacterium
AGGGGGGCCGTTTCGGCTCAGGAAGGTCCACCGAAGGGGGCCAGTTTCAGCCGACTTTCCCCTCGAAGCGATCCTTCAGCCGCTCGAGCAACCGCCCCAGGATCTTCGACACCCGCGACTGGCTCAGTTCCAGGTCGCGACCGATTTCCTTGAGGGAACGGCCCTCGAAGAAACGCTTGTAGAGGATGGCGCGCCCTTCGTCGTCGAGAGTGGCCGAGATCACTTCCAGCAGTTCACGGCGGTGAGCGTCCTCGAGAGGGAGCTGGGCCTTGGGGTCCTCGAGGAACTCCAGGCCGGATTCGGCTTCGCCCCCCGTCTTGCTGGCAGCGAGGACGGGGACATCCTTACCGGCGCCGAATTTCTCCAGATAGACCCCGAGTTCCAGACCGAGGCGTTCTGCGATCTCGCCATCATTGGGACCACGGCCGAGCTCGGTACGGAGTTCGTCGATGGCATCGCGACGGCGGTTGAGACGGTTGCGAAGAGGTCGCGGCAACCAATCGTGACGACGCAGCTCGTCGAGGATCGCACCACGGACACGATGTTCGCAGAAGGCTTCGAAGGGAACGCCGCGCTCGGGATCGAAGTTTTGGATGGCTTGTATGAGCCCGACATCGCCGGCGCCTTCCAAATCACCGACCTCCACGCTGCGAGGCAATCGCGCGCGCACACGGCGCACGACCTTGTTGGCGAAGGGTCGATAGAACTCGATCAGTGCGTTGCGGGCCTCGATCCGATTGCCCGTACAGCACTCCTTCCAGAGGCGATCGAGCGTCTTGTTGCGGATGCGTTTGCGTTCGCGTCGAACCATGCGGGGAAGCGAAGGGGGACGGCGCGGGGAAGGGCGCCATGAGGAAGGTAACGAAAGAGGAAGAGGAAAACAAAGTGGAAAAATCCACTCGCGCAACAATTTCAGTGCATCGAGCGGAGTACGCGGCGTTCCGCGGCGCGCATCTCGGCACGCGCGGAAGGAGAGTCGTCGCGGAAACCGAGAAGGTGGAGAGCGCCATGGGCGAGATAGAGCCGCGCTTCCCGCCCTGCATCCACGCCCCGCTTGCGGGCTTCGCGCCGCGCGCAGTCACTGTTGAGGAGGATCTCACCGAAGAGATCGGAGTCGGCGTAGGGGAACGCGATCACATCGGTGACCCCGGGGTCGTCCAGGAAGGCTGCATGGACTAGACAGTGCTCCGCTTCGTCGAGCAAAGCGACCTCGACGCGCACTCCCCGCGGCCCCGCGTAAAGATCCCAGACCCGAGCGAGGAGTTCGCACACGGTTCGGCGCTCGAACCCCGGAATCGGCGCGGAAACGCGCAAACCGAGCCGCGGAGCTCGCCCGCTCATCCGCCGTAAGCCTCCACGATCCGCTGCACGATCGTGCTGCGCTGAATGTCGGCGATCCCCAACTCCACGACCGAAACGTCCTCCAGGCCGCGCAAACGTTGGATGGCATCCGCGAAACCGCTCTGCTTGTGTTCCAGATCGGTCTGGGTGAGGTCCCCGGTGACGACCGTACGACTGCCTTCCCCGAGGCGAGTCAGGAACATCTTCATTTGCGCGACGGTGCAGTTCTGGGCCTCGTCCAGGATGATGAAACTGTGCGCCAAGGTACGACCGCGCATGAAGGCGAGCGGCGCGATCTCCACCAGATCCAGACTACGCAAGCGCCGCAGACCGCTGGGGCCGAGGATCTCCCGGAGCGCGTCGTAGAGAGGACGCAGATAGGGATTGACCTTGGCTTCGAAATCCCCGGGCAGGAAACCCAGGCGCTCCCCGGCCTCGACCGCGGGGCGGGTGAGCACCAGGCGCGAGACCCGACCCGCTTGCAGATGACGTACGGCCGCCGCGACGGCGAGGAAGGTCTTTCCGGTCCCCGCGGGCCCACTCGCGAGTACCAAGGCGTCATGGTTCATCGCGTCCAGATAACGCTGCTGCATCTCGCTCCGAGCCTCCGGAAGCCCTCCGCGCGCGCTGCCGGCGGGGGAATGCGTTGCCACCCGCCCCCCCGTGTCCCCATCGGGAAAGAGCCGATTCTCGACCTCTCCCGGCGAGAGTTCGGCCCCGGAACGGAGTTCCTCCAGCAACTTACCGACCGCTTCCGCGACGCCCGGAAGCACCTGATCCGGACCCTGGAGTCGTAAGAGCCCGTCCCGCGAACTCATCCGCACTCCATAACGTTTGGCGAGCTGCTTCACGTGCCGATCATAGGGTCCGAAGAGCTGGCTCTGCTCGTCGAGATTGAGAAGCGGAATGCGAGTCTCCATGCGGGTATCCTGAGTCAGCCGGCGACACCGGCGGGAGAGAAGGAGAGGAACAGACGAAGGACCGGTGCGGCGATCAGGAACGAATCCACCAGATCGAAGGTTCCCCCCATGACCGGAAGCAGGGAGGCGGAGTCCTTGACCCGACAGCCCCGCTTGAGCAGGGATTCACCGAGATCTCCGAACTGCGCTCCGACGTTCACCAGCAGGGCCGCGGGAATCCAGGTCCACGGGGGGGGAGAGGCCGGGAAGGCGCACGAGACCACCACCCAAGCGGCGAGCAGCGACCCCCCCACCGAGCCGATCGCACCCTCCCAGGTCTTGTTGGGACTGATCTCCTCGATGAGTTTGTGACGCCCCCAGGAACGACCCACGAAAAAGGCGGTGGAATCCCCTGCCTTGGCGACCGCGACCAGGAAGACCACCCAGCTCCAGCCGTCGGGGAGATAGCGGATCTCCACCAGGTAGCCGAGCAGGAAGGGGACCAGCAGGAGGCCGACCAGGGTCGCGCCGATCCGCGCGGGGGCCTCGGCGGTGCGTCGGGATAGCACCCCGGCGACCAGGAGGAAGATCACCGCGACCGCCAGATGGGCTCCGGCGTCGAAGGTGTGCTGCGGATCGGGAAGCGGGGTCCGATGCGTGAACTCCCACTCCAGGACCGGGGCGAGCCGGGTGAAGAGGTAATACGCTCCGGCGGAGAGTCCCAGGAGGGTCGCGGGTCGCTGCCCCGCGCCGCGCAGCATCCGGTAGAACTCCGCTTGCGCGGCGAGCGCCAGGGCGGCCAGAGTCAATCCCGAAGCCAGGTAGGCGAGGGGACCGCGATCCAGCCAGAGGACCGAGACCACGATCGCGACCGCCAAGGAACCATAGCGCAGTCGCGTCCCGACCACTCCCATCACGCGGGCCCCGCCGTGGAATCCGAGGGCACGCGCCCGAAGCGACGTTCGCGCCGGTGGTAGTCCCGCAGGGCCTCCAACAAATGGGAGCGGCGGAAGTCCGGCCACAGCACGTCGGCGAAGTAGAACTCGGCATAGGACGCTTCCCAGAGCAAGAAGTTGGACAGCCGCTGCTCGCCCGCGGTGCGGATCACGAGATCGGGGTCGGGCATGTCCGGAGCATAGAAACGGGCGCGCAAGCTGCTCTCGTTCACGTCCTCGGGGCGCATGCGACCCGCGGCCACCTCCTCGGCGAGTTCCCGGGCGGCGTCCGCGATCTCCTGGCGACCGCCATAGGAGAGGGCGAGGAACAAAGTCATGCGCTGGCCGTGAGCGGTCGCCGCTTCGGTCTCCCGCAGGACGCGCAACACCCGGGGAGGAAGATCCTCCAGCCGCCCCAGGCCGCGCAAACGCACCCCTTCGCGCAGCATCAATTCCAACTCACTACGCAGGAAGCGCTCCAGCAAGCGCATCAAGGCGTTGACCTCCGAACGAGGACGTTCCCAGTTCTCGGCCGAGAAGGAATAGAGCGTGAGGTAGCGGATCCCCCATTCGGCGGAGGCTTCCACCGTATCCCGCACCGCCTTCACGCCGGATTCGTGCCCGCGAATCCGCGCCAGGCCCCCGCGGCGCGCCCAGCGGCCGTTGCCATCCATGATCACCGCGATGTGGGCGGGAACCGGGAAGTCGGGTTTCATTCCGGCCACAGGCTCTCCCGTCCGTGCTCGCCGAGGAACATCGCCTCCCGACCGGGTCCCGTCGAAATCCGCTCCACCGGAACCCCGACGCGTTCCTCGATGCGCCGCACGTAGCCCTGGGCCGGCGCGGGGAGTTCCGCGAAGGAGCCCACGCCGCGGATGTCCGCGTCCCAGCCGGGCAGTTCCTCGTACACCGGCACCACGCGGGAGAGTTCGCCGATCCCGGCGGGAAAATCGTGGACCCGACGCCCGTCCACCTCGTAGGCCACCGCGATCCGCAAGGGGTCGATCCCCGTGAGGACATCCAGCTTGGTCAGCATCAGGCCATCGAGGCCGTTGTTGTCCGCGGCGTAGCGACAGGCCAGAGCATCGAACCAACCGCAGCGTCGAGGACGGCCGGTCGTGGCACCGAACTCCCGGCCGGCTTCCTGCAGGCGTCGGCCGACTTCGTCGCCGAGTTCGGTGGGAAAGGGACCCTCTCCGACCCGGGTGGTGTAGGCCTTGGTCACCGCGAGGGCGCGGTCCAGGTTTCGCGCCGGGAAACCCGTCCCCCCCGCGATCCCCCACACTCCGGTCCAGGAACTCGTGACGTAGGGATAGGTGCCCGCATCCAGATCCAACAGAGCCCCTTGCGCTCCTTCGAAGAGGATGCGCCGCCCTTCCGCCTGCGCGGCACGCAGCAGCGCGCCCCCATCCACCACCAAGGGGCGGAACTTCTCGACCAGGGCCTGGACCTCGGCGTGCAGGCGTTCCGAATCCTCGGGCTCCTCGTCGTAGACTCGCCGGATCAGAGCCGCCTTCTCGGCCAGGGCTGCGTGGAGGCGTTCCTCGAAGTCGCGGGAGTCCAGCAGGTCCACCAGGCGCAGTCCGGTGCGAGCGACCCGATCGGCGTAGGCCGGTCCGATACCTCGACCGGTCGTCCCGATCCGCCCCTCGCCCTTCCAGGTCTCGGCCAGCCGATCCAGATGGCGGTGGTAGGGGAAGATCACATGGGCACGCGAATCGAGGAGCAGCCGCTCTCGAACCGGTACCCCGCGGGCCTCCAGTCCTTCGACCTCCTCGGCGAGAGCGGCCAGGTCCACCACCACTCCGCGGCCGATCAGATTCCGGCTCCCTTCGTGGAGAATGCCCCCGGGAACGAGGTGGAGCACGTACTTCTGATCCCCGACCAGCACCGTGTGGCCGGCGTTGTTCCCCCCCGCGTAGCGGACCACGTCGTCCGCCTGATCGGCAAGGCTGTCGATGATCTTGCCCTTGCCCTCGTCTCCCCACTGGAGACCGACGACTGCGATGCTCGGCATGGATGCTGCTCGGGGTGGTGCTGCCCGGGGGTGGATCCCCGGATCGGCCGCGAGCGCTATCGTAGCGGCATGGCCCCCGAGACTTCGCGGCTCGCGCAGCTCTTCCCCGCGGAACTTCGCGGACTCCTGCTCCGCTGGCAGCAACGCTCGGGATGCGTGCGGGACCGTTCCCCGGAACGGCTGCTGGAGGAGTGCGGCGGAGCCCTGTGGCTGGAATCGCGGCGCTGGCCACTTCCCGACTGGGAACGGATCGTCCGCAGGGTCGTCTATCGGGAATGGGAGAAGCCCGGTCGGCGCCCGATCGACCCCCTGCCCGAATCCCTACCCGCCCACCCCCCGACCGCGGGCCGCGAACTTCCCCACCGATTCCCCGAATGGGAGGACCGCTTCGTCTCCTCCCGCGGCCATCCCCGGCGCGCGGGGCGTGAGGCTGGTTGGACCCGTGCCGAGACCCGCCTGCGCCTGCGCTTGGTGGTCCGCAGCCTGGTGGAGGAGGACGCCTTCCACCATGCGTTGCGCTGCCGCGCCGCCCGACTGCTCACGCGCGCCGCCCGAGAGGGCGCCACCGGGGAGCTTCGTCGCCAGGCCGGACGCATCCTGTCCGTGTGGGCCCAGATCCAGCCTCCCGAGAGCTGTCGCCAGGCTCGGGTCGCTCTCAGAAGAATTCGGGCGGCTGGAAGGACGGCAGATGATCCTGATCGTCCGGAATCCGCCAGCGGGTGAGAGGAACCTCCTGCCAGGGGACGATCGGGATGAACTTCACCCCCTGATCCACCTTGCGCCGCCAGTACACCGCTCGCAGGCGCAGGACCGGCCCGGGAGGCTCCTGGTAGCGCTTCTCCTGGCGCCAGTCGGAAGGGGGAATCCGCGCGAACAGATAGACCGAGAAGACATCGGACTGCGTGGTCACGAGTTCCTGGAAGGTCTGCTGATCGGTACTGGAGAGCCGGGAATAGGTGTCGAGCTGATCCAGATCCTCCAGGGTCTTGAAGTGCAGGGTGGGTTCGGGCTCCTGGTCCCCGTAGAGGGCCTGTTCCAGGGCCTGGACGTCCGGATCCACCTCCTGGTCCTTGCGCCGCTGGACCTCTTCCTCGTCCACCTCGTTGCGATACTCGACGATCTCGTCCGCCAGGTCCTTGGGCAGATCGGTGTCCTCGAGGATGCCCTCCAGGACCGCGGGCAAGGCCGTGTTCAAGTTGATCTTGGCACCGATCGGCGCTTGGCCGCTCTCGGCCCCCGCCAGCCCCCCCTCGGCGGGCAGGGCGGTCTCGGAATCGGTCTCGCCGCCCCCCGCGCCCGGTGCCCCCGGCACCCCCGTCGCGGCAGCGGAGCCGAGCGGTGAAGGGGCGCCGCCGCCGGAAAGGGATCCTCCCGCGGCCCCGGAAACTCCCTGGTCCGCAGCGGCTCCGGCCCCCTTCTCCCCCGAGGCGGTGGCAGCGTCGATCCCGGCCTCGCCGGAAGAAGGTGGCTCCAGATCGATCGTGGTCCAAACGGTGAATGCGGATTCGAGCCCGGGAGCGATCCGATCCTCGTCCCGGAGCTGGTCGTAATAGAGGTTCTCGTCGACGTGCTCCAGCATCAGCAACTCGCCCAGGGAATCCATGAGGGACTGATCGCTGTCCTCGGGGTTGGAATAGCGCAGCGGCCGCGGATAGCCGTCCGGATCGCGGGTGCGGCCCTCCAGCCAGTCGATGATCTCCTGCGTGATGCGGTTCGCATCGTCCCAGCTCAGATCGTCGTCGAAGTCCTCCCGGAGACGATCCAGGATCCGCACGCAGCGGTCGCGGGAAGCACGACGATAGTCCTCGTCCTCGGCGATCAGACCGAGGAGATTGAACTTGCCGTTCTCGTCCTGGACCCAGGCGGTGATCTCGATGTCGTCCATCCGCACGCGCATCGGCCGGGCCCAGGCGTCGGCGAAGGAATCCGAGTCGTCCGCTTCCTCCTGATCGCCGCCTTCCTCTCCCGAAGCGCCGCCCAGGGCACCCGAATCGGCCGACTCCCCGAGACCGGCGGCGCCGCCCAAGGCTCCCGCGGCGTCGGCGGCCGCGGTCCCTCCGCCGTTTTCGGCGAGCGTGTCGAGCACCTGCTTGGCGGCACTGCGGCACGCGGCCTCCATGCGAATCCGGTCGGCCACGTTGCGGGCCGTTTGCGTGGCGACTGCGGTCCCCAGGGTGAGTTGCGTGACCAGGGCGTAGGTGATCAGGATCACGAACAGGGTCAGGATCAGCACCACCCCGCGGGCGCCGCGCGCTCCCACCGGGGTTCCTCTCCACGGGGTTCTCATCGTCTCCGAGTATAGGACGGGGTGGACGAGAATCCTCTTCCCGCGAGATCGAGGAGAGTCGCGCTCAGGGAGTCCCCGAGGTGTCGGCGAAGGGGTCGAAGATGTCCTCGGAGAAAGCCGAGATCGAGGGGGCCCGGGTCTTCACGTTGGGGGTGATGACGAACATCACTTCGGTTTCCGCGGTGCTGGTCACCTTCGACGAGAACAGCCAGCCGAGCAAGGGGATGTCGCCCAGGAGCGGGATCTTGTCCTCGACGGTCCTCTCCTCCCGAAGACGCAGACCGCCGATGACCACGCGCTGACCGCTGTGAACCGTGATGGAGGTCGTCGCCTCGCGGCTGTTCACCGAGGGAACCGTGATCGGATTGCCCTGGGTGTCGGTTCCGATGAAGAAGAAACGTCCGATGCGACTGGCCTTGGCGCTGATCACCAGGTGGACGCTGTCGGCCCCGAGCAGGAAGGGCTGCACGTAGAGTTCCACCCCGGCCTTCTTGGTGTCCACCGCGAAGGCGGTCGTGCCCTGGGCACTGATCGCGCTCGGCTTGAGATAGGGAATTTCCTCGGTGGAGATGAGCTGGGCCGTGACCCCGTTGCGGACCACGACCCGAGGCCGAGAGACGATGTCCACACCCTCCATCGAACGGAGGATCTGGAGGAAGGCGTCCACACGAATCTTGTCGTCCACGAAGGCCAGCGAAAAGACCCCCCCCGGCCCGGCACCGGTGAACGAAGGATTGCTGGCGGAGGGGAAGCCCCCACCCAGGCCCCGGAAGAAGGGTCCGGTGTCCTGGGAACTCACGCCCCCGGTTTGCTGGACCAGATTCGCGGCCGCGGCCTGGATCCCCCGTTCGAAGGCATCGGTATCCGTGACCTCGAAGATCT
>CAYVRL010000073.1:0-8177 GCA_964454065.1 uncultured Planctomycetales bacterium
GGCTTTCGTCTCGTTCCCGTCCTTTCCTTCCTGGTGTATGGAATCAGCATCGCCCTTTGGTTCCATTCGTTCCCAATTTCCCACCATTTCCATACGGTCGACATCATCACTGAGGGAAGCTATTTGGCGATTGCTCTTCTGACCTATCCCGTGATCCTCCGTTTGGAAATTCCCTTGCTCGAAATCGGATGGCCAGTGTTCAGCTATGGATTGTTGATCGATTTCCTTGACGAATTCACTCGGGACAAGGATTTCTTCAACGATCAACTCGAGGACATCCTGAACGCGTTTGGATTGCTCCTCGTCGCCTTTGGCTTTTATTTTGCTTATTTGCGCCGTACCCAGGAGTTGGAGGCCTTGCGGAGCTCCAGTCAACAACTCGAGCGTGAACGCTCCAGGCTCGACGCTACCCTGGGGGCGATTACGGACGGCGTGGTAGCTTTGGATCCGCAGGGGCGAGTGGTGTTCTTGAACCCTTCCGCCGCGCGGATTGCCGGAGTCTCCGTGGAGGAGGCGATCGGCCACCCCCTGGAGGATTTCCTCCCCCTGATCCCCTTGGGAACCGATGGGCCTCCTTTGGAGTTCCTTCACGCGCTTCGAGAAGGTCAGATGGAGGGGGGCTCGGGAACGGACTATCGCTTGTCGAAGGACGGGGAAGAACGGATCCTCGAAGTCTGCGGGGCCCGCTTGTTTGGCCCGCAGGGAAAACCAGAAGGGGCGATTCTCGCCTGCCGCGATGTGACCCGGCGTCGGCTCCTCGAGCAGGAACTGCTCGCCTCTGGAAAGGAGGAAACCGTGAGTCTACTGGCGGGAGGTATCGCTCACGACTTCAACAATATTCTCACGGCTGTCCAGAACTGGGTGGCTTTCGCTCGGAATCGGAGTGAGAAACCGGGCGGACCGGATGTCCTGGCGAAGATCCAGACCGCCTGCAAGCGCGGGAGACGCTTGGGTGCTCAGTTGATGTCGCTCGCAAAGGGTGGGGAGCCGATCAAGAGCGTCGTGGATTTCGAGCGACTGGTTCGTGACGAAAGCGAATTCGCGGTGCGAGGTTCTGGAGTGACCATGACTTTCGACATCGAATCCGGCCTTTGGCCGGGGGCCGTGGATCCGGGCCAGGCGAGCCAGGTGATCCACAACTTGATTCTGAACGCGCGGCAAGCGATGGGAGAGGAGGGAAGGATCCTCCTTCGTTTGCGTAACCATGTCGTTGCTTGGGGAGATGAGGGGGAGCTGTTGCCGGGGCGGTATCTCCGTATGGAGGTCCAGGACGAGGGGCCGGGGATTCCGGAGGAAAGCTTGGCGAGTGTTTTCGAACCTTATTTCACGACTCGCGTGGGGAAAGGGGGGTCGGGGCTGGGTCTGGCCACTTCCGCGGCGATCGTTCGCCGACATGGCGGGTCCATCGAAGCCTGTAACACCCCCGGCGGGGGTGCCCTCTTTCGCGTGTTCCTTCCCGCCTCGTCCGAAGAAGTGAGGCAGCTCGAACCCGAACGACCGGTTTGCCTCAGCGGGGGCCGACTCCTGCTCGTGGATGACGATATCGGGGTCCGGGAGCCGCTCGCCCTTTCCCTGCGCGATTTCGGCTACGAAGTCGAAGTCGCGGCCAGCGGCCGGGATGCCGTGGAGCGTTATCGGCAGATTCTCGACGTGGGGGGGCGGATCGACTTGGTGATCATGGATCTGACCATGCCTGGAGACATCAATGGCGTCGAAGCGATGAACAGGATTCGGGCCCTCCACCCGGAAGCCCGCGGAATCATTGCCAGCGGTTATCATCAGGACCCGGTCATGGCCCACTTCCAGGAGTACGGATTCCAAGGAGTCATCACGAAGCCCTTCGATTTCAAGGAGCTGTGCCGTCTGATCGAGAGGACCTTGAAGGACGGAGCGCAATGACATCCTCACCGATTTGTCCTTCCTCCGAAGTGCGAGGTAGCCCCGCCAAGGCCTCCATCTTGCTGGTCGAGGACGAGGAGCTGTTGGCCGAGGCCCTGGTCTGCCAGCTCGAAGACGAGGGTTTCGCTTGTGATGTCAGTCCTTCCCTCAAGAAAGCCCGCCAGGCCCTTGCCGTCGAGCCCTATGACCTCGTCCTCCTCGATGTGCGTTTGCCTGACGGCAATGGGCTGGATTTCCTCGCCGAACTGAAGGCCGGATCGGGAGTGGATTTGCCGATCGTGATCTTGACTTCCTTCGCGAAGGTCGAAGATGCGGTCAGGGCGCTGAAACTGGGAGCAGCGGACTATTTGGTGAAACCCGATGATCCCAATCAGACCTTGTTCGTGCTGGAGCGGGCTTTGAGTGACAGCGAACGGCGGCGCAAGATCGGCTATGCGCGCGAACGGGACATCTTGGCGGTCGAGGGGGTGGAACTCCTCGGTAACTCCGTTCCGATGCAGAACTTGCGCCGCGAAGTCTCCCGGATCGCATCCTTGGATCCGGGGTCTGGTGGAGTTGCGCCCACGGTGTTGATCCTGGGGGAGACCGGCGCGGGGAAGGATTTCACCGCTCGTTCCATCCATCGCGCGGGGCCCTTGGCGGGACGTCCCTTCGTTCAAGTGGATTGCGCAGCCCTTCCGGGCAATTTGATCGAGGCGGAACTCTTCGGGCACGAGAAAGGAGCGTTCACGCAAGCCGATCATGCTCGCACCGGCTTGATCGAGGCCGCTGAAGACGGAACCCTCTTCCTGGACGAAATCGGGGAGCTTCCCCTGGACTTGCAAGCCAAGCTCCTCGCGGTCCTGGACCGGCGCACGGTGCGGCGTATCGGGTCTTCGCGGGAGCGAGCCGTGCGAGCCCGATTCATCGCCGCGACCAATCGCGATCTATCCGCCATGGTGGACTCGGGGCGGTTTCGCGCCGATCTTTTCTACCGCTTGAATGTATTGAGCTTGTCCATTCCTCCTCTGCGCGAGCGGAAATCGGACATCATGCCCTTGGCGAGGAAATTCGCGGATGAAGTCGCACGCCGCTTCGGTTTGGAACCGATCCGTTTCGACGAAGGATCGGAACGAGCCCTCGTCGACTACTCCTGGCCGGGCAATGTGCGGGAGCTGAAGCATGTCATGGAGCGTGCTGGTCTGCTCCATCCCGGCGGTCTGTTCCCGGTCTCCTTCCTCGATGTGGGGGTCGGTACGGGTCCCTCGAGGGCCAGGGAATCCTCTGCCGAGCGTGGTGTCTCGGAGGAGGAGGTGGACTACGATCTGGAGAGAATGGAGAAACACCTGATTCGGCGGGCTCTGCAAAGGGAGGGAGGGAACGTGAGCCGGGCTGCCCGACTCTTGGGGCTCAGTCGCGGTAGTCTCCGGAGTCGGATGGCTCGCCACGGCTTGGACCGGTCGGATTGAGCCGGTCCAGTGGCTGGATCCAGCCAACTGGCTGGATCCAGCCACCCGTTCCAGGGCGGTGCTTCTCCACGTGGACGTGTCTAAACGACTGCGTGTGAAAGGAATGTGGAAATCGTGGGGAACACTTGGGGTCTTGGCACGCGGGTTGCCTACGGGTGGATGGCCCCCATCCCCATCATGGCCCAATTCACCACCCTCCTTTCTTCTCCCCCGACGACGGGGACCTCCGACCGCGCTCCCCGGCAGGCCGTCATCCTCGCCGCCGGCGTGGGAAGCCGCCTCGGCAAGGCGGCGGCGGGTCTCCCGAAGTGCCTCCAGCCCTTGGGCGATCACACCTTGCTGGAGCTCCAGATCGACATCTTCAAGAGTCTGGGTGTAGAGGAGATCTGCGTTGTCGTGGGCTACCGCAGTGAGCTGATCCGGCGGGTGGTCGCCCGTTACCCCGGTTGCACCACGGTGGAGAATGTCCGCTATGCGGAGACCAACAGTTTGTACTCCTTGTGGGTTGCCCGTGAGTGGATCAAGGGTGCCTTCGCCTGCATCAATGCGGACGTGGTCGCCCACCCCGAACTCTTCCGGCGGGTCCTCTGCGCGGGTGTGTCCGCTCTCGGCTGCGATTACGCCTCCGGTGATGAGGACGAACACATGAAGATCGACGCGCGGGAAGGGTGGGTCCGAGGCATGAGCAAGAAGCTCAGTGCCGCGCGGGTCGTCGGGGAGAACGTCGGCCTGCTGTCCTTCGATGCCGCCGGTGCGGCGGCCATGTTGGCCGCGGTGGAACGAATGGTCGCGGAAGGACAGGATCGCAGCTGGGTGCCTGCCGCAGTGGACCGGATTACTTCTTCGGGGGTTGCGCGGGTACGGGCGGTGGACGTTACGGGCCTCCCTTGGACTGAAGTGGACTTTCCCGAGGACCTCGAGAACGCCCGACTCCGCGTCTGGCCACGACTCGCTCGTGAAGTTCCTTCTTCCTTTGCGCTTTCCGGCCAAGCAGCGCAGCAGGCGGTCTGAAAGGAGTTCACCCGATGAGCCACCAACCCCTCCGCGTCTTGTTCACGGGCTATGCACCGGTGCACTTCGTGTGTTTCCTGCCGCTCTATCTACGCTTGGCGAAACTGCCGGGAGTGGAAGTCCACTTTTCCGGAGGACTTCGGGAAAGCACGCCCGAGGGCTATCGGTACCACACCGTGGCCATGTATCGCCCTTTCGGCCTGCCCGCGGATCATCTCCTGACCATGGACGAAATCGCGGAGCGTGATTTCGATCTGTTGTTCGCGGGAAACACGAAGATGCTCCTTCCTCGGAGCGTCGGAAAGAAGATCCAGATTTTCCACGGCGTTTCCTTTCGGAATCGGGCGGTCCGGAAGGAGAACATGGGTGCGGATCACTTCTTCCTGGCTGGTCCCTACATGAAAAGGCGTTTTCATGAAGCGGGTCTCTTCCAGGACAACGACCCCCGTAGCCTCGAAATCGGTTTCATGAAAACCGATCGGCTCGTGGACGGCAGCCTGGACAAGAAAGCCCTGCTGGCCAGCTATGGCTTCGATGGCAGCCGACCGGTGTTGCTCTACGCGCCCACTGGGCAGAAATATTCCTCGATTCAGACCATGGGGATCGACTTCATCCGCAAGGTCCGGGAATCCGGGAAATACGATTTGCTGGTGAAGTTGCACGATCACCCCCACGACGACGTCAACTGGGCGGCCAAAGTCGCCGAGCTGGAAGACCACCATACTCGGCTGGTGGATTCTTTCGATGTCATCCCCCTGCTCTTCATGAGTGATCTGTTGATCACCGATGCTTCCTCGGTTTCGAGTGAATACTCGCTGCTCGACCGGCCCATGGTATTCCTCGATGTCCCGGAGTTGATCGAGCGTGCCGCCCGCAAGGATGGTTCGATGCTCGATCTGAATACTTGGGGCCGAAACGCTGGAGACATCGTTCCCGACCCGGAGACGGCTCTGCTCGCGATCGAAGCCAATCTCGCCGATCCCGGGCGCAAATCCGAACTTCGCCGCGCCATGGCCGCGGATCTCTTCTTCCATCCCGGACATGCCGTGGAACATGCGATGGACTGGATCCGTCATTCCTTCCTGGACAGCCTCGCCATCGCCTCCTGATTCCCTACCAACCCTCGACCCCTCCGTAGAATGACACCCTCCCGTCCCTTCCTTCCCGCGGCTTTCGCCTTGACCGCCTTCCTTTCCCTGGGTTCCCTCGCTCAGGCTCAGCAGACTTCGATTCTCAGCGTTTCGAGTACTGGAGTTCAGGGGAATCACGCCAGCAACCGTCCGGACATCGCCGCAAACGGTGGCGCCGTCTGCTTCGAGAGCAACTCGACGACTTTCATCACGGGCGATACCAACTTCGTTCAGGACGTTTTCGTTCGTGATCTGAGCACCGGCGTGGTAGAGCGCGTCAGCGTTGGACCTCTCGGGGTCCAAGGCAACGGCGAGAGCAAGCGTTCCGTCATTTCCGGGGATGGCCGCTACGTCGCGTTCATCGCGCTCGCCAGCAACTTCGGTGGTTTGGATTTCAACGGGACCTACGACATCTTCGTCAGGGACCGGACTCTCGGCACCACGACCTTGGTTTCTCAAGGGCTCACGGGAATGGCCGGGAACGGGCTCTCCACGCGGCCCGCGATTTCCGACGACGGTAACTCCATCGCTTACCGCAGTCTTGCCAGTGATCTCGTGACGGGCGATACCAACTTCATCGACGACATCTTCGTTTACGATCAGACCACTGGTACGACTGAACGGGTCAGTGTCGACAGCTTCGGTGTTCAAGGGAATGCAACGAGCGATCGGCCCACCATTTCCGCGGATGGCTCGAAGGTGGCTTTCTGGAGCGACGCTACCAATCTCGTCCCTGGCGATGTGAATTTCCAACGGGACATCTTCTTGCGTGATCGCACCTTGGGAACCACCTCCTTGGTCAGCATCAGTACCGCTGGTGTGCAGGGGAATGGCCCCTCTTCCCGCCCCTCGATTTCCGCGGATGGCCGTTTCGTGGCTTTCACCAGCGACGCTTCGAACCTGGTCGCTGGGGACACCAACCTGGTCGGCGATGTCTTCGTTCGTGATCTGGTGAATGGGACCACGGAACTCATCAGCAAGAGTACGGCAGGCGCTCTTGGCAATGGCCTTTCCAGCGTGCCCTCGATCTCGGCGGACGGCCGTTACGTTGCCTATCGCAGTCTGGCCTCCAACCTGGTCCCGAACGACATCAACAATACCCGTGATGTCTTTCTCTACGATCGGCTTACGGGAACCACGACGATCTTGAGCGTGGACAGCAATGCGGTCCTCGGCAATGGCGCCTCCACGCGGCCCTCCATCCAAGGTGATGGTTCCCAAACCGTCTTCCAGAGTTTCGCCTCCGATCTCGTGGCCGTCGACACCAATCTCTCCGAGGACGTCTTCCTCCAAGCAAGTCACGGAGTCGCCAGCCCCATAGCGCCGAGTACGAACCTCATTTCTCTGGCGGGGCCGACTTCAGCTCAAACGGGAACCAGTCTTTCC
Source organism: uncultured Planctomycetales bacterium (assembly GCA_964454065.1). Taxonomy (GTDB): domain Bacteria; phylum Planctomycetota; class UBA1135; order UBA1135; family UBA1135; genus CAYVRL01. Next base: position 6,875 of record CAYVRL010000073.1, read on the forward strand.
CTGTCCTGGTCCCAGGCGCCGCCGAGTTCGCCCTACTGGTTGATCTACTCATTCAACCTGAATGGCTTGCTCTTCTCGGGGCACCAGTTCGATGTCGGCAATCCCGCGACGGTCCTGACTTCGGGCCTGAATACCGCGGCGGGGACGGGTAGTTACCTCACGCCGGCCGTGCCTGCTTCCATGTTGGGCAGAACGGTTTACCTCGAGATCGCTGCACGCGATGCATTGGGCGCCCTATCGGACTCCAATGCCCTGGGCGTCACCTTCTTCTAAACAAGTTTCCACACTCTCAGGAAGGGTTAGGAAACTGGGTGGCCTGTCGGACCGGAGGGGTACGGCAGGCTGCCCGCTTTTCATGGGGTGATCGAGGACTCCAAGGTCCGAGTCGTGGACCTTCGTCGTGGCCCCGGACCCGGACCCCAGCGCCCAGGAACAGGAGGAGGCACGCGGTGGATTCCCTCTCGACCCGGATATGCCACCATGCAGGGCTTCCCCTAGGGGAGAGGAGTCGAACGACGGAGCATCCTCCAAACTCCTGCGAGGACCAGCAATCCATAGATCCAAGAGGCGTTCAGCCAGATACGCACGGCCGCCACCAGGGGAAGGAGGGCGATCCTCGAGCACCGTCTTGCCCATGCATGGCTGGCGACGAAGGAGGCGGCCGGGGGTGAGTAACGGTAATAAGCATGGACGAGCGCCCGTCCCGCAGGATAGGGCATGAGGCTCTGGTCCCGCCAACGGCGGAGGACCATGACTTCGGGGGCGTCCGGGTCATTCCATGCGGCGCTGGCGACGAAGCAGAATCCTCCACCTTGTCCGTCACCCGCGACCTCGATGGAGGACGTACCGCTTTGCCCGCCGGGATTGAGGACGTCCACGGAAACCGTTCCTCCTCCGGAGCTACGCAGGTCGGGCATCCTGAAGTCCAGACTCCTTCCATCCGCCGCTACGGTGACGAGGTCCGAGAGGATTCCGGCGACCGTAACGGAGATGGGCACCACTCCTCCGCGGGCGACGAAATCGCTTCCGGGTTCCGCGATCAGTTTCACCATTTGCCTGGCGACACTGCTGACCCGCGAGGGTGAGGAATGGAAGGAGAGAATCGTTCCCAAGGGGTCGCTGAAATCCACGCGACCGTTCAAGGGGTCGTCCACCTGGTGGAAGATGTGCTGTTCGATGAAGAAGGGATCCACGGTTCCCCACCAGTTCCCCCGGGCCGACACGGGATCGCCGGATTCCACTCGGAGATCGAATTCCACACCGGTCGAATAGAGCTTGTCGTTCTGGTCGATCGTGTTCCCTC
>CAYVRL010000074.1:0-8169 GCA_964454065.1 uncultured Planctomycetales bacterium
GGTGGCTGCCGCGAAATACGCGGAAGGCTGCCCATACTGCCACGCAATTCCTTGTTCTTGTTCCCACGAATAGGATCGTGGTTTGATGGCGGAGATCTCCTGGAAAAAAAATGGGACAGCCAAGACCGCCAGCCCCCTGGATGAATCCTTTGCGGCGATCCGGACTGCCCCGGAGGGGAAAGAGCTTTCCCCTCCTTGCTTCCGTCCTTGGGATGGGGTCTTCGGGTCATTCGTTCCCGAAAATTCCTCTGGACTGCCTCGAATCCGTAAAGAGAGCTCATGAAACGACTTGAAGTGAAATGTCCGTGTTGTGGCGAGCGCCTGGAGATCGATCGGGATTCCGGGCGGATCCTGCAACGTTTGGGTAAGGAGGACAAACCCGCCGACCTCGGCAAAGCGGTCCAGAGGACCGCCGAACGCCGGAGCGAAACCCAAAGCAGCTTCGACGCTGCCCTCGAGGCCGAGCGCCACCGCAAGGAGGAACTGGACGCCCTCTTCCGCAAGGCCGCGAGAACAGCCACGGACTCCCCATCCTCCCCTCCCTCCGACCCGGACCGCTGGCGCTGACACCTGATGCCGGGTGACTTCTTCCCGATAACGGACAGAAAACACCCGGCATCAGGTGTCAGGGTTTGGTGGAGAACTTGTGGAAAAGGATGATGACGAGGGCCAGAGTGCCAAGGACATAGAGGGAAAAGGGGAGCCAGAGGAAAAGGGAATGGGGTCGTCCGGAGGTGGATGTGGAAAGGGAGAGATTGTTGGACCAGATCGCTTGGAACAGACACAGGAAGAATGTGAGGCAGAGGTTTCCCTGCCAATCCACCCAGCGAGTCAGGTATGCGTTCGTTTCCTTTCGGTGTTCTGGGGCCAGCCAAATGGCTCGGTTCGGGATGTTGACGAGACTGGCGGGAAGCCAACGGAGCAGGAACGCGATCCCGGAAAAGAGAACAGGGATCCCCAATACCGTGCTCAGTTCGAGGATGACGGCATTCCGTTTCGAGGAATATCCATTCGGATGGCCTGCCAGGTCGAAATGGGTCGCGACCGTATTCGGGAGTAGGCTCCAGTAATGGTTGATTTGGGTGAGTGCCAAGCCGATGAGAACGAGTAAGACCACGCGTCGGGGTTTCACGAGGGCCAAGAATAGCGCGACGTGCCGGGTGACTTCTTCCCGAAAACGGACAGAAAACACCCGGCATTAGGTGTCAGGAAATCAGGGCAATGGTGGCGAGGATCCCGTCCGGTTCGGGGAGGGATGTCCCTTCGTATTCGATCCCCAGATAGCCGTGGTAACCGGCAGCGGCCACGATGTCGAGGAGGCGGGGATAGTCGAGGGTGGTTTCGGCGCCGGTGGCGGGATCGAATGCATAACTCTTGGCGCTGACCGCCTTGGCGTATGGCATCAGTTCGGCGACTCCGCGATAGCGATCGTATTCCTGTCCAGGGCCGATTCGGAAGTTCCCGAAATCCGGGAGAGTTCCGATCCGCGGATGGCCGGCCCTTTGGATCACGTCGGCGAGCCAAGCGCCATGGGAACTCCATCCGCCGTGATTCTCGACCACGATATCGATACCGTAAGCATCTCCATAGTCGGCCAGGGCGCGTAGACCTTCGATGGCGGCTGCCGCGACCTCCTCTCGGGGACCCGGTGCGGCGATATTGACCCGGATCAGATCACACCCCAAGCGAGCAGCGGCTTCGATCCATCGATGGTGATTCTCCACCGCCTGAATCCGAGCTGCGGGATCGAGGTCTCCGAGGACACCCTCGCCGTCACACATGATCAGGCGGGAATGGACCCCAGCATCCGCGCAGCGGCGCTCCAGTTCCCTGAGATACCTTTCGTTCCGGGCTTCCTCCCTGAAGAAAGTGTTTACGTACTCCACCGTATCCAAACCCAGTTGGCGGGCGCGGGCGGGAAAGTCCAGATTGCTCATGTCCCCTGCGAAGAGGGAACGGTGGAAAGACCATTCCGCCAAGGAAATCCGGAAGCGGGGCGGGGCAAGCGAAGCCCAAGCCGACCCGATCTGGCATGCGGTGAGCAGGCTCGAGGAAGCCATCGCTCCCCGGACCAAGAAATCGCGTCTGCGCATGAACATAGGATAGCCTCCGGAATCCTAGAATCCCCGCATGCGAGACCCCTTGGTAGCACCGTCGAGCCGTTGGTGCGGCGGCCCCGGTCTTCTGGTCGCCCTTCTCCTGTTCCCCGCTTGTTGGGCATGTGGCGCCCATCAGGATCCGGACGGTAGCTCTTCGGGGTCGCCCGCCTCCTCCATTCATCGAGACAGCGGGGGGCCGCTCTCCCCGGAGCAGGCCGCTTACGACGTCCAACACTACGACTTGGATTTGGAAGTCTATCCGGAGGAACAGAGGATCGCCGGCAGCGTTACGGTGGACGCCAGGGTTCTCACTCCACTCTCGGTGTTCGTACTCGATCTGGATACGTTGTTGAAGGTGGGAAGCGTGACGGATGCCGCGGGTCAGAACCTGCACTTTACCCATCGCAAGGGAAAACTGCGGATCGACCTTTCCAAGACCGCCACCGCGGGAGAAGAACTGCGCCTGAGCGTGAATTATGGTGGTAAACCGCGGGTCGCTCCCAACCCTCCATGGGAGGGTGGATTCCAGTGGGCTCGAACCCCTAAGGGAAAACCATGGATCGCTACTTCCTGCCAAATGGAGGGCGCCGACCTGTGGTGGCCGTGCAAGGATCACCCCTCTGACAAGGCCGAAAGTTTGGATTTGCGAATTCGAATCCCCAACTCGCTAGTCGTGGCAAGTAACGGGCGCCTGATTGGAATCGAGAATCATTCCGATGGAACGCATACCGCCCATTGGCGGGTCGATACTCCAATCGCCAACTATGCGGTAGCGCTGGACATCGCTCCCTATCAAGTCATCGAAACGACCTGGAGCAGTGTTGCGGGGGACGAAGTTCCCCTTCGCTTCTATGTTTTGCCCACACACGCCGAAGCCGGGCGTGAATTCGTTCCCAAAATACTCGAGCAACTCAATTGGTTCGAAGAGGAGTTCGGACCATATCCCTTTCGGGTGGACAAGTGCGGGATCGCCGAGACTCCGCACCTGGGAATGGAGAACCAGACGATTACCGCTTATGGCAATGCTTTTCGGCCCGGACCGCGGGGCTTCGACGAACTCCTCCATCACGAACTGGCCCACGAATGGTTCGCAAATCTGGTTACGGCGCCGGATTGGAACGATTTCTGGCTGCACGAGGGTTTTGCCACTTATGCTCAGGCCCTCTACGCCGAGGATCTGGGGGGCAGTCGTCCCTACCACGAATTCATGGCCGAGCAGCGGCGCCGCATTCTCGACCTGAAGGCGATGGCTCCGACCGAGCCCCGCTCCACCATGCAGATGTACTTCACGGACCCGAGTGCTCCTCCGGGATCCAAACCTCCGGACAGTGACATCTATTGCAAGGGGGCGTGGGTTCTGCACACTCTGCGTCACTTGATTGGGCGCGATGCCCTGATCGAATGCATGCGACGTTTCGCCTATCCCGATCCCGCCCTGGAGACGACTAGGGATGGCCGGGCATGCCATTTCGCGACCAGCGCGGATTTTCAAGGGATCGTGGAGGGCATTACGGGACGGGATTTGAGCTGGTTCTTCGGCCTGTACTTGCGCCAGCCCCTGCTACCGCGGTTGGAAACCCACCGCGAGGGGGACCGCATCCTGCTGGAGTGGCTCACTCCCGGGGATCGCCCTTTCCCGATGCCAGTAACGGTTCGTGCGGCGGGAAACACATGGAGAGTGGATATGCCCGGTGGCAAGGGGGAACTCCGTCTTCCGGAGGGAATGAAGTACCGGGCCGACCCGGATGACCAAGTCCTGCGCGAGGGGAATTTCGCTCTTCACTAGGTGGGTGCTGGCCGTCGCCGGGTGTTGCCGCTACAATTCCGCGCTTCGAGGGTGCGGCCGTAGCTCAGTCGGTAGAGCGTCAGCTTCCCAAGCTGAATGTCGAGGGTTCGATTCCCTTCGGCCGCTCCAATCCCAGGCCGTCGAACGGCCTCAGGCGTCCTTCTCCCCTCGATTCCCTCCAGTCGCCGACGTCGTCCCCGGGTTTCCCGCAGCGGTCCGATCGACCAGCCATTCCAGCGTGCCCTTCGCGGGGTGGACCATGGTCGCCGGCAGGGCGGGAGTGGGGGCGGAAGCGAGGACTCGGGCGAGGATGGTCCTCTTCTCCGCTCCGGAAACCAGGAAGAGAACGTGTCGAGCAGCGCAGAGAACGGAGAGACTCAGGCTCAGGCGATCGTGAGGGGGAGCCGGGCTGCACGTGGGGAGGGCAAGCCGCTTCCCCTCTTCCAGCTCGGTCCCATGGGGGAACAAGGAAGCCGTGTGTCCATCCTTGCCCAGACCGAGGAGAATCAAGTCGAAGCGGGGTGGTTCCGTGGGGAAGGATCTCCGGAGTTCCTCTTCGTAGGCGGTGGCGGCGTGCATGGGCTCCTTTTCGCCGAAGATCCGGTGGACCCGATTCTCGGGGATTCGGAGTGGATCCAGCATGGACCGCCGTGCGGCATGGTAGTTGCTGGCCGGATGGGAAGGCGGGACGATGCGTTCATCGCTCCAGAAGAAATCCACCTTGGCCCAGGCCGGGTGACCGGCCCACCGCTGTGCGAGTTCCCGGTAGAGGGGAATGGGAGTGACTCCACCGGCGAGCGCCAAGCTGGCCCGACTTCGCTCGGCCAGGGCCTCGTCCAGTATCTCCCACACTCGTATTGCGGCCCCCTCCGCGAAGGAGGAGGGGTTTTCGAAAACCCGTACCGTCTGCTGGCTCATGATCCTCCTCGCCAGGAACGACCATCGCGTGACATCAGATCGCGAGCGGCGCGAGGCCCCCAGGATCCCGCGGGATAGGAATGGACTGGGAATCCATCGCCGAGCAGGGGAGTGTAGAGGCGCCAGGATCCTTCGACTTCAAGGGCGTGGACGAAGAGAGTTGGATCTCCACAGAGGATGTCCTCGAGCAAAGTCACGTACGGACTGGGTAATTCTGGAAATACATCTCGATATCGAAAGTCGAGAGACTGTTTCTGTGTAGAAAGACCCGCTCCGGGCTTCTTGATGTCGAAGGAAAGCGAGAATCCCTCGTCCGGTTGGATACTGATCCGCAGAGTGTCGGCGGATGCGGTGGAACAACCCATACTGTGGAACAGACAAACAGGAGGCTTCTTGAAAGTGACAACGATTTCCGTGGAATGAGCAGCAAGGCGCTTTCCGCTGCGCAGATAGAAGGGAACCCCTTGCCAGCGCCAGTTGTCCACTTCGAGTTTGATGGCCACGAAGGTTTCTGTATCAGAATCCTCCGGAATGCCGTTTTCTTCGCGGTATGAAACAACGGATACTCCGTCGATGCGACCACGGACGTATTGGCCGAAGACGACGTTACCGGTTTGGATCGGTCGAGTCGCGCGAAGTACCTTCACTTTCTCTTCGCGAACGAAGTGCGGGTCATAGGAAACTGGAACCTCCATTGCGCTCAGAGTGAAGAGTTGAGTCAAGTGGTTCTGAACCATGTCCCGTAGCGCCCCGGAGGTGTCGTAATAGCCCGCACGAGAGCCAACACCGATGGTCTCGGCGACCGTGATTTGGATATTGTCGATTTGAGAGCGGTTCCACAGCGATTCGAAAATCGCGTTACCGAAGCGGAAAACGAGGAGGTTCTGGACCGTATCCTTGCCCAGGTAGTGGTCGATCCGGAAGACCTGGGACTCCTCGAAATAGCGGTGGACCAACCCATTCAAACTGAGTGCGGAGTCCAAATCCTGGCCGAATGGTTTCTCGATCACCAGGCGTGCCCAACCGGGGGCGCGGTGGAGGTCGGCCTTCCCAAGCTCCATAATGACTTCTGGGAACAATCGGGGAGGGAGCGAGAGGTAGAATGCCCGATTGCCTTTCAGGTGATGATCCTGGTCGAGTCGATCGATGCGACGTGCGAGGGCCGGGTAGTCGCTTCCGTTCGCAACGGTCTGGTAGGACAAGGTATTGGTCGTCCAGCGTGTTGCTTCCTCTTCCGCCACGCCCTGTTCGATCAAGGATGCACAAATCGTTTTCCGGAAAGATTCGTCGTCCAGTTCGTGGCGCCGCCCCAGGCCGAGTATATGGTGGGGAGTGTCGCGGAGAGTTCTCGTGGAGAGACGAAAGAGGGCCGGGAAGAGCTTGCGATGGGCCAGATCTCCGGTGGATCCGAATATCACGAAGAGATGCGGGTCGAATGAGGTACAGGGCATCAGGCATCCTTCCTCTGCCGAACGGCGTGGCCACCGAACTGCTGGCGCATCGCGGCGACGATCTTGTGGGCGAAGGAATCCGGATCTCGCGAACTCAAACGTTCGATCAAGGACTGGGTGATGACTGGAATGGGGCAATCCAGCTCCAAGGCTTCGAGTACGGTCCACCGGCCTTCCCCTGAGTCCTGGATTACGGGGGCCAGGGAGGACAAATCCGTATCCCTGGTCAGCGCCCTTCCCGTGAGTTCGAGTAACCAGGAGCGGATTACGCTCCCGTGGCGCCAGATCTCGGCGATCCGGACCAGGTCCAGGTCGAAATCCTGCTTGCGACTCAGAAGGGAAAAACCCTCCGCGTAGGCCTGCATCAACCCATACTCGATTCCGTTGTGGACCATCTTTACGAAGTGGCCGGCCCCGCTGGGCCCAACCCGACCCCAACCTCGCTCCGCTTCGGGAGCCAGGCACTCGAAAATGGGACGAATGGACCTGACGGTATCCGGATCGCCCCCGATCATCATGCTGTAACCCTCGCTGCGCCCCCACACCCCTCCGCTGGTTCCCACATCGAGGAAACGAATCCCCGATCGTCCTAATTCCGCACTGTGTCGGATGGAATCCTGGTAATGGGAATTGCCTCCGTCGACCACGACGTCCTCGCGGTCGAGGAGGCCTCGCATTGTGGCGAGGACGGCCTCCACTGCATCTCCCGCGGGAACCATCAGCCACACGAGCCGCGGCTGCGGGAGCCGAGCGACCAGGTCCTCGATGGAGTTCGCACATTCGCCCCCCTCTCCTTGAAAGGCTCGTCCGGCGGAGGCGTTGCGATCGAAAGCGACGACCTCGTGGCCACCCTCGAGTAATCGTCCAGCCATGTTGGCGCCCATTTTCCCCAACCCGATCATGCCTAGTTTCATGCCGTTCCTCCTCCTTGTGGAGCGATTCTAGACGTGCGGGGTGTAGCGTGTGAGTCCCGTCTCGTGGATGGCAATGGTAACGGGAAGCGCGGGGGACGCTAAGCGGTCCGTCGTCGGGGACGGCCCCCGCGGCGAGCCGCCGACCACCGGGTGCCGGGGACTCCGCCTGAGTGTGATCGAAGTGGCCCGTATCCTTCCGAAGGTATCGGGAGTTCCCAGGGATCGTCCCGGGGCAGGACGGTGAAGAGCACGGAGGAGGATGAACGGGATGGAGGAGTGGAAGCATGACGGCCAGGAGGTCCAGACGGTCTTCCAGGGTTCTTTGGAAATATCGGAATAGGTTATCGTTGGGGTCATGCTGAGGCGCGCTTTCCTGATCTCCGCGGTCTTCGTGACCGCCTTTCTGCTTTTCCTGGCTTGGTTCTGGCCTGGAGTGCTCTGGGGTTTCGTCGTGGTGGGTCCACTGATCCTCCTCGGTTGCTACGACATGGTCCAGAAGAAGCACACCTTGTTGCGACTCTATCCGCTCATTGGACATGGTCGCTATTGGCTGGAGAAGATCCGCCCTGAAATCCAGCAGTATTTCGTGGAGACCAATACCAATGGAATGCCCTACGCTCGAGAATATCGTTCGGTGATCTACCAACGAGCCAAGGAGGCATGCGACACCATGCCCTTCGGAACACAGCGGGACGTGGACCAGATCGGATACGAATGGATGAGCCACTCCCTGGGTGCTCAACGACCGCGGGAGGAGGAATCTCGTATCACCATCGGTGGTGCCGATTGTAAACGACCCTACAGCGCTTCCCACCTCAATATCTCGGCGATGAGCTTCGGTGCTCTGAGTCGACATGCCATTCTCGCACTGAATACAGGGGCACGACTGGGGGGGTTCGCGCACAATACCGGGGAAGGGGGGTTGAGCCGCTATCACTTGCAGCCAGGCAGTAACAGGCAATACACAATTAGCCCCAACTAAGCAAGACATTATCGCGGCG
>CAYVRL010000075.1:0-8117 GCA_964454065.1 uncultured Planctomycetales bacterium
GGTTGGCTCCGGACCCCGCGATGGCATACATCGGCCCGGGGGCCGGTTTCGCTTTCCTCTCCGGCGGCCTGGTGCTGGTGGGTTCCCTGTTCCTCGCCGTCGGGGTCCTCCTGGTCTATCCGGTCAAGCTCCTGCTTCGCGCGATGACCGGCGCGGGACGGATCAAGGGGGAAACCAAGCGTCTGGTGGTCCTCGGTTTCGACGGAATGGACCCCCAACTGGTTCGCCGCTGGATGGACGAAGGGCAGCTCCCCAACTTCCGCAAGCTGGCCGAGGAAGGCACCTTCCGCCCCCTCGCCACGTCCTATCCCTCGATGTCCCCGGTGGCCTGGTCCTCCTTCACCACCGGGGTGGATCCTTCCCGTCACAACATCTTCGACTTCATCACCCGGGATCCCTGCACCTATCTGCCGATCCTCTCCAGCACCGAGATCCGCAACGCGGAAAGGACGATGAAGCTCGGCAAGTATCGGATCCCGCTCGGCAAGCCGACCATCCGGCTGCTGCGCCACGCCAAGCCGTGGTGGAAGATCCTCGGCGAGCGCAAGATCTTCTCCAACATCATCCGGGTTCCGATCACCTTCCCCCCGGAGGAATTCCACGGGGTCTGCCTCTCCGGCATGTGCGTCCCCGATCTGAAGGGCACCCAGGGTTCCTTCTCCTTCTGGACCAATGACGAATCCCTGACCGGTCCCGAAGCCGGCGGAGAGGTCAATCTGGTCGCGCGAAGCGGGAATACCTTTCGCTGTTCCATCACCGGGCCCGCCAACCCCATGGTGGAGGGCAATCCGGTGATGCGCATCCCGATGCGAGTCGACGTCCTGGAGGAGGGCGAACGGATCAAGCTGACCATCGGTCCGAAGGGAAAGATCCAGCACGAGTTCGAACTGGGAGTGCGGGAGTACTCCGACTGGTTGACCTTCGAGTTCAAGGCCGCCCCCGTGATCGGCAAGGTCACCGGTATCGCCCGCCTCTACTGCATGGGCACCGACCCCTTCGGTCTCTACATGACCCCGTTGCAGATCGACCCCGGCAACCCGGCGATGCCCATTTCGCATCCCTCGGTGTACGCGATCTATCTGGCCAAGAAGCACGGCCCCTACGCCACCCTGGGGCTCGCCGAGGACACCTGGGCGCTCAACGAACGGGTCATCGACGAGAAGGCGTTCCTGGAACAGGCCATGTTGATCTTCGAGGAGCGCCGCAAGATGCTCTTCGATGCCCTCCAGACCACCTCCAAGGGCTCGGTGGTGTGCGTCTTCGATACCACCGATCGCGTCAGCCACATGTTCTATCGCTACTTCGAGTCCGACCACCCGGCCAACCAGGGCAAGGACACCGAGTGGGGCAAGAACGCGATCCTCGATACCTACAAGAAAGCCGACGCCCTCCTGGGAGAGGTTCGCGCCAAGCTCGATCCCAAGCGCGATCGCTTGATGGTCATCAGTGACCATGGTTTCTGCTCTTTCCAGCGGGGCGTGAATCTCAATGCCTGGCTCCGGGACCACGGATACATGGTTCTGAAGGAGGATGCCCCCATCGACGAGGCAACCGGTAAACCCACCAGCGGCGAATGGTTGCAGCACGTGGACTGGTCCAAGACCAAGGCCTTCTCCCTGGGATTGACCGGTCTCTTCATCAACCGCAAGGCCCGGGAACGCGACGGCATCGTCGCCGAGGGGGCGGAACTCGAACGGGTCAAGCGCGAGATCAAGGAAGGCCTGATGGAACTCGTGGATCCGAAGAACGGCGAAAAGGTGTTCCGCGAGGTCTTCGACGCCGCCGAGATCTTCACCGGCCCCTACGTCTTCGAAGCCCCCGATCTGTTCATGGGCTATCGGCGCGGCTACCGGAACTCCTGGGATTGTGCGACGGGTTGCTGCCCGCCGGAGGTCCTCAGCGACAACACCAAGTCCTGGTCGGGGGATCATTGCATCGATCCGCGGGAGGTTCCCGGAGTGTTCTTCTGCGATCGGAAGATCAATACCGAGGAACCTTCGATCATGGACATCGCGCCGACCGCCTTGCAGCTCTTCGGTGCGGAGATCCCGGCGAGCATGCAGGGCTCCAGCCTCTTCGGGCCGCGCCCGGGTGGCTCCGTCGTCACTCCTGCTCCGTCCTCTCCCGCCGAGGAACAGCCCGTCCGTAGCTGATGCGCCGCCCCCTCCTTCTCCTTCTCCTCCTCGCTCTGGCCCTGCCGGTGCTCGGTGCCTGTGGGCGCGGGCATCTCCATAGCGACAAGCGGGTGGTGGTGATCGGCATCGATGGTTTGGATCCGGACATGGTCCGGGAGGGAGTGGCCGCCGGTCGACTGCCCAACCTGAAGAAACTGATCGAACGGGGGGCCTTGCATGATTTGCAGACCTCCTGGCCCCCGCAGTCCCCGGTGGCGTGGTCCAACTTCATCACCGGAGTCAATCCGGGCAAGCACGGTCTCTTCGACTTCATCCACGCCGACCGCACCAACTATGGGGTCCTGAACTCGATGAGTCGCACCGACCCCGAGGGGATGGTGCTCGAGCTCTTCGGCTACAAGATCCCACTCACTGGTGGCGCTACTCATTTGACGCGCGCTTTCCCGGCGTTCTGGGAAGTCCTCGACGAGGCCGGGGTTCCGGTCATGGTCTATCGCATGCCGGCCAACTTCCCGATGGAACCGACCGGCGCGGAGACCTTTCCCGACATGGGCACCCCGGATGTTTCGGGGGCCAGCGCGGGGCGCGCCTTCCTCTGGACGGAGAGTTTGGAGCGCTCCGCCAAGGAGGGCGATTTCTACTCCATCATTCCGGTGGAAGCGAATCGCACTCGACCCGGACTGGCCTACTTCCGGGGTCAAATCGAAGGCCCGAAGAACACCGCCCTCGATCTCTCGGACCTGGAGGAACGGCTCGCCGCAGTCGAGGAAGCTGGAAACCAGGCCGAGGCCATTCGCCTGCATGCGACCATCGATCAGCGGATGGAGGTCACGACTCCCTTCACGGCTTACGTCGACACCACCGGAGAGGAAGCTCGTCTCGCCATCCATGTGGACGTGACCGACGGTTGGGGCATGGCCGGAGTCGGTGAGTGGACACCCTGGGTGCCGGTCCGCTTCACGATGATCGACCACGTGGTCGATGTGAGCGGTTGGCAGCGCTATCTCTTCAAGAGCGCCGACCCCTTGGAGATCTACGGTTCCCCGGTGCAGATCGATCCCTTCGCTCCGGCGATGCCGGTGAGTACTCCGGACGACGCCGCGGCAAAGCTCGCTGAGGCGATCGGCCCCTACTACACCCAGGGATTCCCGGACGCCTACATCGCCTACAAGAGTCATCTCCTGAACACCGGGGAGTTCGTTTCCCAGAGCGATACGGTCTACGAGGAGCGCATGAAGATGCTCCATTACGCCTTCGACCAGTTCGGAGAGCGGGGCGGTCTGCTTTTCTTCTACCTGGGCTCCTTGGACTTGCGTTGCCACATGCTCTGGCATTGCATGGACCCGAAGCACCCGCACCGTGAAGCCGATGATCCGCAGTACGCCGATCAGATCCAACGGATCTATCGACAGGCCGACGCCCTGGTCGGCGAAGCCATGAAGCGGATCCAGGAGTGGCCGGGTACCGAGCTGATCGTCATGTCCGACCACGGATTCGCGCCCTTCTACCGGCGCATGAACGTCAACGACTGGTTGGTGAAGGAGGGTTATCTGGTGTTGCGCGAGCCCGGCAGCACCGGCTCGATCATCGGCGACGATTTCGAGCACGGTCTGGTCGACTGGGACCAGTCGGTGGCCTACAGCATCGGATTCAATGGCGTGATCCTGAACCGCAAGGGTCGGGAGCCGCGGGGCATCGTCACGGACGAACAGGCTCCCGCCCTCATCCAGGAGATCGCGACCAAACTGCGGGCCCTGAAGGACACGGATGGGAGCCCGGTCTTCCGCCGCGTCCTTCCCGCCAGCGAGGTCTTCTCCGGTCCGGAACTCCCCTGGGCCCCGGACCTGCAACTCGGCTTCAGCGTCGATTACGGCGCTTCGGACGAATCCGCCACTGGAAACGTGACCGGCGAGGACGTGATCGTGGACAACGACTCCCGTTGGTCTGGTAGCCACCTGATGGATCCGGAAGTGGTGCGCGGCTCGCTGATCACTTCCAAGCCGTACGAACTCTCCAAGGATCCCGCCCTGGAGGACGTCACCGCTACCCTCTACGCACTGTTCGGCGTGGACCCGCCGGAGGGTCTGGACGGGAAAGCCCTGTTCCAGCCCGAATGAATCCTTCCCTCAACCCAGCACACCCAAGGAAATCGTCATGTTCGGAGGCAACAAGGTCAAGATCGAAAAGAGCATTCTCGAGCGTTGCAAGAAGTGCTCGGAAGTCGCCGGTTACTCTTCCGTCGAAGAGTTCATCGAACACGTTCTCGAGAAGGAACTGAAGACCATCGAAAGCGCCGGATCCTCGGACGAAGCGATCACGGAATCCCTGCGGGGTCTCGGCTACATCAGCTGATTCCTTCGCCGTTCGCGGTTCCCCCCGTTCCAGATTCCCCCATGAAGAAGACCGCCCTCGTCGTTGCCGTCTCCGCGGCCCTCACCGCGCTGATGGTCTACGTGCCCGCCGCTCTGAACGCGGCCTTCGATCTCTTCGACCTCGGCCTCGGCTGGGCGGGTCCCCTGGTCGTCGTCACGGTGATCAGCGCGATCGTCGGTGTTCTCTTCATCATGGCCTTTCCCCATGTCTCCGCGCAGGAGGGGATCAAGGCGGTCAAGGACCGGATCAAGTACAACCTGCTGGGGATCCGCCTCTTTCAGGACAACCTTCCCGTGGTCTTGCGTTCCACCGGGGGAACCCTGGGATGGAACTTCGGCTACATCGGTCTGAACCTCCTGCCGATGGTGGTCCTCGCGGCCCCGTTCATGGCGATCTGGTTCCAGCTCGATTCTCTGTACGCCTTTCAGCCCCTGAAGGTCGGGCAGGAACGAACCGTGGTCTGCGAACTCCGCCAGGACGTGGATCCCACCACCGTCCAGGTCCAGATGCCAGCCGATGGCTCCTGGAGCCTGGTCGAGGGACCGGTTCGCATCGCCGGCGGCCCCGGGGAGCGCTGGATCAACTTCGTGGTGCGCGCCGAGAAACCGGGGCGCGCCGAACTCGTCCTTCGACAGGGTTCGACCACGGTCAGCAAGGTTCTCGCCGCAGGACCGAAGATGGGCCGCCTGGCTTCCCGGCGGACCGCCCATCCGTGGCGGGACTTCTTCCACGCCAAGGATCCCATCCTCTACTTCGGTGAAGGGATCCTCCCCCCCGACTCCTTCGTCCAGTCGATCGACATCGAATACCCCACCCAGCCCCTCGGCCCCTTCGGTGGCGGGGAGATCACCATCATGCTGATCTTCGCGGTGGTGTCGATGGCCTTCGGCTTCGGTTTGAAGGGCTTCTTCGGGGTCGAGATCTAGGCCCACTCCCGCGCGGCTCCGGTTCCGCGTAGCGCGGGGGCGTGGGGCGGCGGGTCCTGGGAGGCCGCTATCGTGCCCAGGTGAAACTGCACTGGAAGATCCTCTCGGGCATGGCGCTCGGGGTCGTGGCGGGGCTCGCCTTGCAGTCCTTCGTCCCCGCGGAGTGGGTCGAGTCGGTCTCCTCCTCGGGTGTGGTCCGCCGCGTTCTGGCGCCCGACTGCCCGCGGGCGGCGTGGTTGGGCCCCTTGGTGGTGGCGGCGGACGTCTTCATGCGGCTCCTGAAGATGCTGATCGTGCCGCTGGTCTTCTCGAGCATCGTCTCGGGAGTCACCGGAGTGGCCGGGGGGCGAGAGTTCGGGCGTCTGGGGGCCAAGACCCTGGCCTATTACCTCTGCACTTCCCTGCTCGCGATCTTCAGTGGCCTGTTGCTCGTGAACCTCTTCCATCCCGGTACCGGGGCGGCTCTGGGTTTGAGGATTCCCGAACAGTTCACCCCCGGCCAGGGGCGCAGCTTCGTGGACGTCTTGCAGCGCATGGTCCCGCCGAACGTCTTCGAAGCGCTCGCGGACAACGCGCAGATGCTCCAGATCATCGTTTTCGCGCTGATCCTCGGGTTCTTCATCGCCCGCACCCCGGCCCCGCATGGGCCGCGACTGCGGGGACTCTTCGACTCGACCTTCGCGGTGATGATGCGGGTGGCGGACTGGGTCCTCTCCCTGATTCCCTACGGAGTCTTCGCCCTGGTGGCCAAGGTGGTGGGGGAGACGGGCTTCGAGGCCTTCCGGCCCTTGGCCTATTTCATGCTCGTGGTCACCGGCGGCCTGCTCCTCCATGCGGTGGTGATCCTGCCCCTGCTCCTGCGCTTCCTGGGCGGGATCTCTCCCTGGGGATGGTTCCAAGCCATGTCCCCGGCCCTGATGACCGCCTTCACCACCAGCAGTTCCTCGATGACCCTGCCGGTCTCCCTGGAGTGCGCGGAACACCGGGGGAGGGTCTCCAACAAGATCAGCTCCTTCGTGCTTCCCCTGGGGGCCACCATCAACATGGACGGCACCGCGCTCTACGAGTGCGTGGGGGTGCTTTTCCTGTCCCAGTACTACGCCAGCCACTCCCCGCTCTTCGAGCTCGGCCTGGGCATGCAGTTCTTCGTGGTCATCACCGCGCTCCTGGCTTCGGTCGGGGCCGCTGGCATCCCCAGCGCCGGTCTGGTATTGAAAGCCACCATCCTGAAGGCTCTCGGCCTGCCGGACGACGGGGTGCTGCTCCTGCTCGCCATCGACCGGCCCCTGGACATGCTGCGAACTTCCGTCAATGTCTGGTCCGATTCCTGCGGCGCGGCGATGATTGCCCGCAGTGAGGGCGATCCCGTCCTCATGGCCCCCAACCCCGCGGAATAGATACCGATGAGCGATTCCACGAAGAACGGTCCGGAAGACGTCGAGACCATCGAGATCACCGTCGGCGAACCTCAACACGAGGCCCTGCTGGGGTCGATCTCCTCGAACCTCCCCGCTCCGCGCGAGAGTCGTCCCCCCGCCATGGTGGTGCTCTTCCCGCTGCGGCGCGCGGTTCCCTTTCCCGGCCTGGTCATGCCGGTGCTGACCGAGGCGGGCGCTGAGAGCGACGTGATGGAGAAGGCGGTGGCTCAGGGCCGTTGGGTGGGCTTGATCCATGCCCCCGGCGAGGGTCCTCCCTGGACTTCGGCATCCTTCGCCGCGACCGGAGTGCTCGCCGAGGTCCACAAGAGGATCAAACTTCCCGACGGCAACGCCAACTTCATCTGCCGCGGCGTGCGCCGCTTCCGGGTCAAGCAGTGGGTACGCGAAGGCGCGATCCCGGTGGCCAAGCTGGAGTATCCCGAGGACGTCTACCCTCCCGGGGAGGAGACCGATGCCCTGGCCCGCAACGTGCTCAAGCTGGCGCAGGAGATCGGCACCCACATCCCGAATCTCGGGGACGGCTTCTCCCTCGCGGTCGCGAATCTCGAGCCCGCGGGCAATCTCGCCGATTTCACCAGCGCCTATCTCCTGAAGGACGATCGGGCCAAGCAAGAGGTCCTGGATCAACTCGATGTCCGGGAGCGCCTGCGCTTGGTGGACGTCGCGCTCACGCGTGAACTCGTCACCCTGCAACTCGGGGATCGCATTCAGAAGGAGATCCGCGCCAAGATCGAGGAGCAACAGAAACAGTACTTCCTGCGCGAGCAGATCAAGATCATCCGCCGCGAGTTGGGCGAGGAGCAGGAACCCGCGGAGCGGGACCGGGCCCTTTTCCTCGGGCGCCTGGAGGAGGGCGATTACCCCGAGGAAGTGGCCGCCAAGGTGCGGGAGGAAGTCGAGAGGTTGAGCGCGATCCCCTCGATGTCGCCCGAATACCCCGTGGTTCGCAACTACTTGGATTGGTTGGTGGAGTTGCCCTGGCGGGTCTCCAGCGCCGACCGCATCGATCTGGACGCGGCGCAGGAGATCCTGGATCGGGACCACTACGGCCTGAAGGATGCCAAGGAGCGGATCCTGGAGTTCCTCGGGGTGCGCAAACTGCGTCCCGGTCACCATGGCGCGATCCTCTGCTTCGCCGGCCCTCCCGGGGTGGGGAAGACTTCCCTGGCGATGGCGATCGCCGAGTCCATGGGCCGCAAGCTCGAGCGCATGAGCCTGGGCGGAATGCGCGACGAGGCCGAGAT
>CAYVRL010000076.1:0-8109 GCA_964454065.1 uncultured Planctomycetales bacterium
GGGGATCGGCTTCAACTATCTGCTGAACGCGGCTTGTCTGGAGAACCGGGAGATGACCCGCCCCGGGCAGCGGGAGCTGGAGAGGCTCCTGGACTGGATTGCCGGGGCCGGGGCCACCGCGGTCACCGTGGCCTCCCCCTACCTGCTCCGTTTCGTGAAGGCGCGCCACCCCGAACTCCAGGTACGGATCTCCCTCTTCGCCGGGGTGGATCGCGTGCGCAAGGCGCAGATGTGGGAGGAAATGGGCGCCGACTGCATCGTGCTGGACAGTCTGCTCGTCAACCGCGAGTTCGCCACCCTGCGGCGGATCCGTGAAGGCGTGAGCTGTGATCTGGAACTCCTCGTGAACAACAACTGCCTGCAGGGCTGCGCGCTCGCCCCCACGCACATGAATTGCATGGCCCACACCACGCGCAGCAGCGACCGCAACGGCGGCTTCTTCATCGACTGGTGCTTCCTGCGCTGCACCGCGATGAAGATGCAGGATCCCATGAACTACCTCCGCTCCGAGTGGATCCGACCCGAGGACCTACACCTCTACGAGGAACTGGGCTACGAGCGCTTCAAGATCGTCGAACGGGACATCCCCACCCCGTTCCTGCTCCAGCGGGTCGAGGCCTACACCCAACGCCACTGGGAGGGGAACCTACTGGAACTGATCCAGCCCTTCGGCTTCAAGGGAGTGAAGGAGGATCAACGCTACTACCGCCGTGGGCTGTCCCTCTTCCGTTCCATGTTCCGGCCCCGTCTGGTCAATCCCCTGCGCCTGCGGGTTCTGAAGGAGCTGGCCGAGCGCCGCGGCATGCTCCACCGAGTCGAGGGGAAGGCCCCGGTCTACCTGGACAACCAGGCCCTGGATGGTTTCATGGAGCGCTTCCGGACCACCGGTTGCCGGGATCAGGATTGCGAATCCTGCGGCTGGTGCCAGCGGTGGGCGGAAAAGGCGTTGCGGGTCGATCCGGTCCACCGCGAGGAAGTCCTCGGCATCTACGACGAGGTCTTCGACCAGCTCGAGAACGGCGGTATGTGGCACTACTTCCACAACTAGGATCGCTCGCACCAGGGCAGCCAGGGGTCGCCGTGCCCGCCCGCGGTGCCGAGGATCCAAGCCACGTGGATCGGGGAAGTGAGGAAGTCCGCGATCAGGGCGAGCGGAGTGATCGCCACCGCTACGTAGGCCGAGGGAGTCGACCAGTCCACGGGGCGAGGGAGATCCATCGTTCCCCAAGAGGCCCCCTTGCGGAAGCGGAGGTGGTCGCCCAGGAGGAGGAGTTCGTAGGGCGGAGCGGAAAGTGGGGCGAGGTCGGGTTCCCGAAAGAGGGTGTCCGCCCCCGGCTCCACCGCGCTGGCCGCCAAGCGGTCCTCGTCCCAAGTGAAACGACGACGTTCGCCGTTGGAGTAGTCCACCCCGATGGTCAGGGCGCCCGTCGAATCCACGGTTGCGTCGCGCAAGACGAGGGGGCGAGGGCGTACGGACTCCTGCTTCCAGACCTGGTGCGTGGAGCAACAGCCGGAGAAGGAGCAGATCAGCATGACGCTGGCGGTCACCAACCCCACCACTCGGGTCTTGTTCATACGGACCAGCCTAGAGCCCCCCCGCGCCAGGAAAGTGGAGATTCTCCGTCAGGATCGTCCTCGGCCTCCCTATAGGGAGTTGAAACCGGGGTTTTCCGTGGGGACGGTATCCCGAGCTTTCTGCCGAACCGTTCGGGTCGCCCGCCATCGTGGGGATGAATTCGCGGTTACCTCGATCGAAACGGCAAGGGTCGCCGGATTCCATCCGGCGGCCCATCTTCTTCCGACCGGCCCGCGAGGAAGGGGGCGGAGGGCGATCGACCTTTCGCTACCGCTCGGCCAGGGGCAGGCCGAAGCGCCAGGAGATCCCGGTTTCGAACACCCATGCGGCGAAGGTCTGGGTGAAGGATTCGATGCGACCGAGGGTCACGTCCAGGTCCAAGGCAGGGTTCAGCTTCAGGCTGACGCCGCCGCGGGCGTCCCACATGCCGCCGCTGCCGTTGTCCATCGAGCCGCCGCCGGCGTACCCGGCCGCGAGCGCGACCAGGCCGTCCCAGTGGGGGCCGAGGCCATGGCCGATCGGGTAGCGCATGCGGATTCCACCCCAACCCTCCGCGTAACTGCCGGGGGCGCCGCTGGTGGCGCCGTAGCCCTTGGCCGTCAACTCGACGTGTTCCGCGATCGGGTAGGCGACCCCGATCCCCATCGCGTAGAAGTCGGGAACCGGGATCCCGGTGGTCAGCCTCGCGCTGCTGGCCATCCGATAGAGTCGTCCGGAGACTTCGACCCGCCACAGCGAAAGCGGAGTCTCGTTCGGGACGGCCAGACCGGGCACGCGCGGGCGGTAATCCGCGAGCCCGGTGGAGAAGGCGAGCTCGCCCGCGAAGACGTTCGCGTCGAAGTTGCCGTTCACGCTCACCTGACGAGAGTAGGTAACGGCGGCGCTGGTGTGATGGCCGAGGTCCGCGCGCACGCCCACCGAGGGTTCGAAGACGAAGCCACCGCCCGTATCCATGCCGGCGCCACCGGCACTTCCCACCTGGGCACGAACCTCGGTGGCGAAGCCCTCGGCGATGGGCATTTCGAAACCCAGCCCGCCGACCAGCTTGGCGTATCCGTTGGCGCCACGAGGACCCGCCCCGGAAGCACTCAAGGTCAGGAACCAGGTGTCGTCGAGAAAGAAATCACCGCGCAGGCCGACCATCTGGAAACTGTTCGGCGCCGGTTTCCCGCTCTTGAGCCGCGCGCTCGAGTCGGGAGAGACGTTGGCGAAGAAGGCGCCACCACGCACCCGCTGGATCCGCGGCGCGAGGGTGGGTTGAATCCGCTGCCCCCGTGCGGTGCCCACGTCCCGGGTCATCCAGGGGTGCAGATACCAGCTCAGACCGCCGACGATCTCCTGGCCGCCCATCGAGCCGCCGGAGAAGAAGAAATTGGCCGCCTCGATGCGCAGGCCGAGGTTTCCGAGTTCGTATTCGAAGGCCAGGTGTTCGCGGTGGGTGAGGCCGTCCCCGTTGGGTACCCCGGCGCCGCCGCTGAAGCCTCCGAAAGCCCCGAAATCGAGATAGAGGGCGTCTCGCAGCGGGATGTGCCAACCACCGGAGACCCCGGCCGCGTAGAAGCCCGAGCGGCGGCCGGAGACGGCGCCGAAACCGCCCAGACCCAGGTAGAGGTTGGGAACCGCGTGGGAGACCTCCATCAGATCGGCGTGGATCCCATAGACGCCCATCCGTTCGCTGGGGCTGACGTCCGTGGTTTCGTACGACAGTCGGATCCGGACCGGCTTGGGATCCAGCAGCCGCGGCCGTTGATTCCAGGACAGATGGACCGGGCCGTCCTGGGAATCCTGCCCGGTCGGGGCGGTCTCCTGGGCGGCGGCGATCGGAGCGGCGGCCAGCGAAAGGGCTACCACGAGACAAAGGCGGGGGGAGACGGGCATGGGGGGTCCGAAGCCGGGAAGAAGGCGTAAGTCTAGCAGTCGGGTTCTGGAAAAGGACTTGCGCCGTAATGAACAGGTGTTATACTACTATATAACACTTGGCCATGAGCTGGCGCCCCGACATCCGACCCGGCCACCCCTTGCCGCTCTACGCGCAAATCGCGGAGCAGCTCCGGCAGGCCATCGCGAGTGGGCGCCTCGGTCCCGGTGCCCCACTCCCCGGCCTGCGCGAACTGGCGGAGGACCTGGTGGTGGCCCCCCTCACGGTCAAGAAGGCCTATGACCAGCTCGCCTCGGAAGGGCTACTGCGCGTCCAGCAAGGTCGTGGCAGTTTCGTCAACGAGGAATTGCCGCGACCCACCGGCGCCGCGGGGGAGGCCGCCCTGCGAGACGCGGTCCGCCACCTGCTGGCCGAGGCCTGGACCAACCGAATCCCCATCTCCAGGCTCCTGGAAATGATCCGCGAGGAGGCGGACTCCCAGCCATGAACACGCTCCTGTTCGAGAAGCTCTCCTACTCCTACCGGCCCCGCCGGGAAGTCCTGCGTGAGGTCGATTTGCGACTGGAAGACGAGGAGGTGGTCGGCCTCCTGGGCAGGAATGGGGCGGGCAAGACCACCCTGATGCGGCTTGCGCTCGGCACGTTGATCCCTTCTTCCGGGTCGATACAAGTCTTCGGACTGGATCCAGTCCGGAAACCGGTGGAAGTCAAGCGCCAGCTCGGTTACGTGTCCGAGGAGCAGATCTTGCCTCCCGCGCTCCGGGTGGAGGACGTTCTGCGCGTCCATGCGCGGCTCTACCCCGATTGGGACGCCGCGCTGGCGACCGATCTGCGCAAGCGGTTGGAACTCGGCACTCAGCCGCGGGTCCGGGAGCTGAGCAAGGGGCAGGCGCGGCGCCTGGCCCTGCTCTGCGCCTTGGCGCACCGGCCCCGGCTCCTCCTCCTGGATGAACCGACCGGGGGTCTGGATCCCGCCGCCCGTCGCGAGTTCCTCGAGATCGCGATCGGCCACTTGGCCCGAGAAGGCGGCACCATGCTCTTCTCCACTCACCAGGTGGAGGATTTGGAGCGCCTCGCCGGGCGGGTGGCGATCCTCCACCAGGGGCGGATCCTGCGGGATGCCCCTCCCGGCGAACTGACCCTCGGGCACAGCCTCGTCCACTTCGGGGCGGAGACCGATCGCGGCATCCTGGAGCGGCTCCCTGGTTTCGCGGGGATCCGCCGCCGTGCCACCGGCTGGCAGGTGTTGCTGGAACTCGAACCCCGGGAGGCGGAGGCACGACTGCGGCGCGTCGGTTTGGGGAATGCCCCTTGCGTCTCTCCCTCACTGGAGGACTTCTTCGTGGAACTGGTGGGGGCGGAGGGGTGATCCGCGCCCTCCTCCGCTTACAGACCCCTTGGCGGCGGTTGCCCTTGATCCTGGGGAGCGCGGTCTTCGTGAGTATGGTGAACGGGATCGTTCTGCACACCTTGAGGGAGAATGGGGAAACCATGCCTGGTCTCGGCATGATCTCCCTGCTCCTGTCCAGTGCGGTGGCCGCCCCGTGGGTGATGGCGTTGGATGCGATGCGCGCGGATCGCCGTTCGCAAGACTTCGAGCGCGTCCTTCCGGCGAGTCTGGGAACGGTGTTGACGGTCCGCCGTGCCGCGCAAGCCGCCACGCTGCTCCTCCCTCTGTGCATTGCCTCCCTCCTTTCCCTCACCCTGGGTGGCGCCACGGTTGGGGAACTGGCCATTCCCGCTCTGGGGGTGCTCGTCCTCGCGCTGTCCATCCTCTACTTCCTGCATCGTGCGGACGTTCGCGCCACCCACTTCGATCGGGTTCGGGAAGGAATCCGCTCGGGGAGTGCCCACGGGTGGTGGGCGTTGCTCGCCGACCGCCGCCAGCGCCGCATCATGTCGCTGATGCTGCTGGGCTGTGTCGTCTATTCCTGGATCGACCGGTTGTTTCCCACCACGGGGCACGGCATGCTGCTCTTCTCGGCCATCTTCATGGTGAACTGGGCCGGGATCGGGCGCGCGGCTTCCTTCCGGGTCGGGCACTTGCCCATCTCCCGGGGACGGATCTTCGCGTGGCTGGCGTTTCCACCGCTCGCCATGGGCCTGCTGGGTACGGTTCTGCCCCTTCCCGGTCCGGTCTCGGCGTGGAACGACGCGGGGCCGGGGGAAGGGCGGGTGCGGGTGGTTCCAGCACTGATCCCGGATTCTCCCTCCGGCAACGGGGTCTATCCGCTCATCGAGGTGTCGGCCGCGGATTGGGAGTTCCGTCTCTTCGTGGGTGGCGATCGGCTTGCCGCGGAAGGGTGGCACCCGCTGTTCTTCGCCGGCGGACCAGCGCTTCGCAATCCCTGGGAGTTGCGACCCGGGGTGAGCGCGGAGGAGGCCGCGACCAAGCTGGCGTCCGCCCTGCACCAGGTGCAGGGAGTGGACGTCTCTCCCGCCGAACTGCGTCCCTTTTTTCATCCCTACCGGGAGAGTCTCTTGATCGATCGCCAACTCGATTCCTTCCTGGGAGGGTTGCCCAGGACGAGTACGGGAAGGGAGGGCGATCCCCTCGAGGTCATGCTCGGCGTGATCCTGATCTGGTTCGTGGGCTTGGCTTTGCTCTTCAGGCCGTCGCCTGGAGCCCGCTCGCCGGTGCGCCGCGGTCTTTCGGTGCTCGCCTGGGCGATGGGGATCCTGCTCTTGCTGCTCTGGTTCGCGATGCCGCTCCTGGATTTCCTCTGGTCCTCCTCCCTGCGCCATTACCCGCGACACACCAACCCCTTCGTCCTGTACCTGTTGCCGAGTTGGAGTCCGGGGACCGCGGTCTTGCTCGCCTCCCTGGTGATGTTCCTTTCCTTCCTCCTTTTCCGCCGCTTCATCCGCTGCGGGTGGTCACCGAACCCCTTCGGCGCGGGAAGGGCCGTGGGGGTCCATCACTCCGGTTCGGGGCGCGGATGAGGGTGGACCTATACTGCGGTCTCGGCGGCTCGTTCGCCGATCATTTCGATGGCAAGGGTTCTCTTCGTAGGAGATCTTCACTTGGGGCGCCGCCCTCCGCGGCTTCCAGCCGGGGCGGATGCCGCCTCGCTGGGGCCGGTCGCGGCTTGGCGCGCCTGCGTGGATGCGGCCCTCGCGCGCCACGTGGACGCGGTGGTCCTGGCGGGAGACGTGGTGGAGAGCATGGAGGACCGCTGGCACGCATTCGCCCCGCTGGAAGGCGGTGTGCGCAGACTCGTGGACGGCGGGATCGCGGTTCTCGGCGTGGCTGGCAACCACGACGGGGTGGCCCTTCCGCGGCTCGCCCAATGCTTGTCGGAGTTCCGCCTGTTGGGGGCGGACGGCTCCTGGGAGGACTTTCGATTGGAGGCCGCGGACGGTTTTCCTCTGCGGATCCGCGGGCGGTCCTTCCAGGGGCGCCACGAACAGGAGGATCCCACCCGGAGTCTGCCCCCGGTGGAGGAGGGTCCTCCCCTGGTGGGGGTGGTGCATGGGGATTTGGATGCGGCGGGAAGTCGATACGCGCCCTTGGACGGCCGAAACCTTCGCAATAGCGGCCATCCCTGGTTCCTGGGGCACGTTCACAAGCCCGGGAGCTTGGATCGGCCCCCGCACATTGGTTATCTGGGTTCGATCTGCGGCTTGGACCCCGGAGAACCCGGAATCCATGGCCCCTGGTTGGCCGAGTTCGGACCCTCGGGGCTTCGGGCGGTGGAGCAGATCTCCCTGGCCCCCCTTTGCTGGGAGCGGGGGCGCTGCGACCTGTCCAGTCTGGAGGCGACGGACGCGGAGCTGCTGGAGGACCAGCTTCAGTCCCTCCTGCGGGATACCTTGAAGACGATCCTGGAGCGGCGGAGTTACCGCGAACTCCACTTCTTGGGTTGCCGACTTCATTTGTGCGGGGCATTACCGATGCCGGTTCTGGCTCGACTCCCGGAGGTCCTGGAGCGGGTCCGGAGCGAAATGCCGTGGGAGGACCGGGATGGCGTCACCGTCTTCGTCGAGGAACTGATCGACGAGACCGAGGTGGCCCTCGACCTCCAGAGGTTGGTGGAAGGGGGCGGGCTGCCCGGAATCCTCGCCCGCCGTTTGCTCCTCCTCCAACGGGGGGGCACGGGCGCGGAGAACTTGGTGGCGGCTTTTCGTGCCAGCGGTCCCGAGGGTTACGACGACCTCCAGGACGACCAGGAGCTGTTCCGGGCGCTCTCGCGGGCCGGGAAGCGGCTCCTCGTGGGCCTCCTGGAGCAACGGCGGAGCCCCGAAGTGGCGGAGACCGAATCATGATCCTTTCCTGGTTCAGGATGGAGAGTTCACCAGGAATCCATCCTGGTTTCGAGCTGGGTGAGGACGAGCTGGGCTCTGGACTGGTAATCCTGCATGGCCCCAACGCTTCCGGAAAGAGCAGTTTCTGTGCCACGGTCCAGTCCTTGCTCTGGGAGCCCGACGAAGGTTTTCCGGAGCGTCTGGCCGCGGCTCGGTGGCGGGATTCCGGATGCGAATGGCACAGCGAACTGCGGGGAAGGGAGCTGCGGTGGCAACGGGATGGCTCCCCTTCCGGAGCTCCGCGGCTGCCGCCCCCTCATTTCGCGGCGTGTTATTTCCTCCGCCTTCCCGAACTGATCGCCGCCGGGGACGAGAGCGATCATGATTTCGCCCGTCGTCTGCGCAAGGAG
>CAYVRL010000077.1:0-8095 GCA_964454065.1 uncultured Planctomycetales bacterium
TTGATACGCCGTAAGCGCTGTAGATTGTAATTGCTGAGCATTGGCGAGACGTTTACCACTCATGCAAAGGACTCCCTGCGGTGTGTTGTCCTCGTTGAGTGCCGCATCGGAAAGAGGGGCCCCGGCCCCATGCGACTGGACGTTGACCTTGGCGGCGTCGAAGTGGTCCCCCAGGGGATAACGACGACGGTCGAAGCCGGCGGCCGCGGCTTCCCACTCGTCCTCGGTGGGGAGGCGTTTGCCTGCCCACTTGGCGTAGGCGGCGGCGGAGACCCAACTGATCCCTCCCACCGGAAGGGCGGCCGAGCCGTCGGGGAAGACCGGCTCCCCATCGGGACTCCAACCCCAGCCCGCGGGCAGGTGTTGGTCGCGCAAGCCCTCGGGTTGGGCCAGCAGGAACTGCGCGTACTCGGCGCAGCTCACTTCGCGCTTGTCGAGATAGAAGGGGCGCAGCCGGGTCTTGCGTTCCCGGGCCCTATCCGGGAAGCCCAGCAGGTAGCCGGTCGCGGGACCGAGGACGTAATTGCCGCCGGGGATCAAGGCCATGCCTGGGGGCACGCGATCGGATCCACGCGCGAATCGCTCCGGATGGATCCGTTTCTCCCGGACGTGAAAAGCCCGCTCCAGCCGTCGGGTCCGTTCCGCGTATTCCTTGGCGGCCTTGGAGTAGACGTAGAGCCGTTGATTCCAGATCTCGGCGAAGGAGCCGTCGTGGAGCTGTTCGCGCGCGGCTTGGAACTGGTCGGGCGTCAATCCGGCTTCCTTCATCCAGCGGGCGATGGGCCGGGGCGGGGGCGTCGTGGGCGTGGCTTCCGCGGTCAACCAGGCCTCGCAGGCGCGGTAGACCTCCAAGAGGTTCCGGTAGGCACGATCCCGCTCCTCCACTGCCGCGTCGAAACGCTTCTGGGCGCGGGCCAGTTGTTCCTCCCGATCTCCCTGGGCCGGGGTCGCGGGAAGCGGTGCGGCACCGAGAGCGGGGAAGGGGAAGAGGAGGAGGAGGGAAAGGAAGGGACTCGATCCTGCTAGCATTCGGCACCCGATGGACGATGAGCAGCGGCCTTCCGGCGTCTCCCGCGCCCAACAGAAGGGGTGGACCTTCCGGGCGGAGGAATGCCTGAAAGCCGATCTGTTCGGCCGCGTGGAGCGCGGGCATTCTAGCTCCGGGACGGAACCCTCGTTGCCCGCGGTGCGCCGGGACTGGCGCTCGGCCCGGATCTGGGTGCGACCGCTCGCCGCGGTCCTGGCCCGCCGCGAGCGCCGGGCGCTGGAGCGGCTCGCGGGCTGCCCGGGCGTTCCGGTCTTGTTGGGGACCGGTTCCGGCTGGCTGCTGCGGAGCTGGGTGGGGGGGGTCCCGATGCAAGTGGGGCGACCCCGTGATCCGGCCTATTACGCCGCGGCCCTGCGGCTCCTGGTCGCAGTGCATCGGCGGGGAGTGGTCCACAACGACCTGGCCAAGGAACCGAACTGGCTGGTCCAGGAGGATGGATCTCCCGCGCTCGTGGATTTCCAGCTCGCGAGTCTCCCTCGCCGTCGAGGCCGTTGGTTCCGGATGCTCGCTCGGGAGGACCTTCGCCACTTGCTCAAGCACAAGCGCAACTATTGTCCGGGGGCCTTGAGTCCCCGGGAACGCAAGATCCTGGCGGCTCCCAGCGCCATGGCGCGGTTGTGGCGCAAGACCGGGAAACCACTCTATCTCTTCACCACCCGCCGGATTCTGGGGTGGGCCGATCGGGAAGGAGCGGGAGACCGAAGGACCTGAACCTCAGTCCTTCAAGTACTTCATCACGTAGGTCTTCCAGTTCTCCTCGAATTGCTCCAGGTCGACCTGGCCCCAGGATGCGGCCATCGCGGCGTCCCAGATCTCCTTCTTGCGGTCCGGATCCAGCATGTAGCTGGCCACGTGGACGCTCTTGGGGTCCAGTTCCTTGCCGTCCGCCTTGGCGCGCGCCACCGCTTGCTCCCGATACTCGTCGTAGGCCTTGAGGAAGCCTTCGTGCAGGACCCGGACGTAGTTGGGGATGATGTCCGCGTACTCGGGGCGCCAGACCCTCTTGGGTACCTTGCCGAGCATGCCCTGGCGGAGCATGTAGATGATCGACCAGGATTCCTCGTAGGGGGAGACTCCGGTGGGGCCCTGGTTCTGCCACTGCTGGTGGTTCGCGTAGAGATGGACCGAGAGCGGTTTGTACTGGCCGGTACGAATCAGGTCGCGGATACCGACCAGCCGGGATTCGCCCTTCATGTTGGCGTGGACGATGGCCTTCTTGCCCTTGAACTCGAAGGCCGAGTAGTAGTCGCCGTGACCCTCGTCGAACCAGCGGTGGGCTTCCGACTGGTCGAAGAGGAAGTGGCAGTACTGGTGGAAACCCTCGTGGGAGGCGATCCCATAGGTCAGGTTGCGGTCGTAGGCCTTGAAATCCACGAGTACCAGCTCGGTGGTGGAGGGGTTGAACCAGCCCGCGACGCCGCCGCCGGTCTTGCCGTATTTGTGGAATTCCTCCAGGTTCGAGCAGACTCTCACGATCGACACCGCGGTGATCGGTTTCTCGGGCGGGAAGTCGCGTTCGTAGAGATCCCGGGAATGTTCGAGGCGATCGATGAGCTTGGCGAGGAAACGCTTGTCGGTGGAAGAGGTCTTGATGATGTAGCGTTTCGATGGAGTCTCCAGGACGCGCCAGCCGGGGGTACGGGCGGCCTCCTCCCGGGCCTTGGACAGGATCGCGTCGTAGCCGGTGCCTTCGATCGTGGCGGATGCGACCTTGTCGATCAGCTGGAAGGTCTTGGCACTGCCCTGGAAGACCTTGCCCCATTTCTTCACGTGCTGGTTGGGGGCGTAGAAGACCAGGCAGATGTCGTCGTCGTCGAGGTGGAAGGTCCAGGTATCGAAGGTGATGTCGTAGTTGCCGTTGAAAGCCGTGAAGCGTTTGTGGGTGGCAGGTACCTTCTTGACCGTGAGATCTTGGTCGAGGGTCCGCTTCAGTTCCAGGAGCTTGTTGCCGCCGACCGCGAAGTTGGGGAGGACGTCGTCGATCCGGGTGCGCCCGGCGTCCTCCTTCTCGACCAGATTCTTGAGTCCACCGGCCCCTTCGTTCTCCTCCCGCGTGACCGCTTCCTCTTGGCCGAAGGCGAAGATCATCATGCTGATCGGAGTGTCGTAGACCTTGTTCCCGGGCATCTTCGTGGGGACCTCCGGGCCATCCATCTGGGCGATGATGCCGAGGCGCTGCTCACTGGGCTGAACGGGGGTGATCGACCAATCCTGCGGGTACTTGAAGCGATAACCGTATTTCTGATCGGGGAACCAGGCCTTGCCGACCCGGGCCCTTTGGGCGTGCGCGAGGGGGCTGAGGAAGACGAAGCCGAGCAGGATGCTCGGGAGAAGGAGGGAGGAGGGTCGAGATCGCAAGGACATGAGCAAGGCGTGGAACCTCGAGGGCTCCCGTCCAGCATAGCCGATAGGGGACGAGTGGGAGACCACGGGAGAGGGGTGGCCGCAGAGCGGGCGGCCCTCAGTCCTCGGACAACGGACACTTGCCGTCGGCACAGCCCCCCTCGCTCCCACTCGCGCCGCAGGGAGGAGGGGGCGAGGCCTTGTAATCGGTCTGGTAGAAGCCCGAACCCTTGAAGATCACTCCGCCGCCGCCGCCGAGCAGGCGTTTCAGCTGGAGCTTGCCGCAAGTGGGGCACTTGCGGCGCGGAGCTTCCCGGATCCCCTGATAGAGTTCGAATTCATGGCCACAGGCGGTGCAACGGTAGTCGTAGTGGGGCATGGGTCATTCCTCCTCGGGTGGAGTCTCGGGGTCCACCTCGGACTCGGGGACCGTGGATTCGCAGGGCTTGCGGACCCGGACCTGAGCGGGCCGCAGGATGCGGCGCCCCATCCGGTAGCCGCGGCGCAGGAGTTCCAAACGAGTCTCCTCCAGGTCCGGGCATTCCTCGTGGGCGACCGCTTCGTGGGTTTCGGGATCGAAGGGATCGGTTTGTTCGGGTTGGATGGCTTCCACGCCGAAGCGCCGCAGCAGGTCTTCCAGGGAGGCGTGGATCGCCCGCACGCCGAGGGTGAAGGCGCTGCCCGCCGGATCGCTCGCGAAACCTTCCGGGAGCGCGGCAAGGGCGAGTTCCAGGTGATCGTGGAGGGTGATCAGTTCGCTGAACAGGGCTTCCATGCGGGCCCGGGTGCGCTCCTCGACCTCGCTCTGGAGCCGTTTCCGCATGTTGGCCATCTCGGCCTGGGCGCGGAGCAGTCGTTCTTGGAGGGCTTGGAGCTCTCCGGCGTTGGCGGACTCCGAGGGAGGGGTGGCTTCCGCGACCACGGAGGCCCTCTTCTTGCTGCTCTTCTTCTTGCTCTTGCGCGGGGTCATCTCAACTCCGGGTCTTCTCACCCTTTTCGAGCTGCTGGAGTTTCTTGAGGAGCGCCTTCTGTTCCCGGCCGAGACGCTTCGGGACCTCGACGTAGACGCGCACCATCAGGTCGCCGCGGCGACCACCGTGCAGCCGGGGGAGGCCCTGTCCCCGGAGTCGGAAGACCTTGCCGGTCGGGGTGCCAGCGGGGACGCTCATCCGGGCCTTCCCGTCCAGGGTGGGCACGGTGATCTTGTCGCCGAGCACGGCTTGCGTGTACCGCAGAGGGATCTCGACGTAGAGATCCCGTCCTTCTCGATGCCAGCCCGGTTCGGGGCGGACTCGGATCTCGACGAAGAGATCGCCGGGCGGGGCGCCGCGGACCCCCGCCTCGCCCTGGCCGGCCAGGCGGATTTGGGCGCCGTCCTCGATCCCCGGAGGGATCTTGACCACGATCTCGCGGCGCTGATCCTGGAGACCGCTCCCCCCGCAACTCGGGCAGGGGCTGGCGACCACCTGGCCCTCGCCGGAACAGGCCGGACAAACGGTGCGGACCGCGAAGAAGCCCTGCTGTTGGTGGACCTGGCCGCGGCCGCCGCAGGTGGGGCAGGTTTGGGCCTTGGAACCCCGGGCGGCGCCGCTGCCGGCGCAGGCCTGGCAGGCTTCCTTGCGGCGGATCGCGAGAGTGTGTTCCGATCCCTCCAGGACCTCCTTCAGGTCGATCGTGAGGACGGCGCGGAGGCTCGGCCCGCGCCTTCGGGGAGCCCCGCCGCCCCCGCCCCCGAAGCCGAAGAGGTTTTCGAAGAAACCACCCCCACGGCTCCCGAAGATGTCTCCGAACTGGGAGAAGATGTCCTGGAGATCCTCGAAATGGACTCCGCCGCCTCCGGCACCGTTCCCCAGGCCCGCGTGTCCGAAACGGTCGTAACGCTGCCGCTTCTCCGGATCGGACAACACCGCGTAGGCTTCCGATGCTTCCTTGAAGCTCTGCGTGGCGGCGTCATCGCCTTCGTTGCGGTCGGGGTGGAAACGCAGCGCCAGCTTGCGGTAAGCCTTCTTGATGGTCTCCGCGTCGGCGTCGCGGGGAACGCCGAGGATCTCGTAGTAGTCGCGCTGCGCCATGGAGCGGTTGGGAAAGCGGGGCCGGGACGTTCCGAGGAACGTCTCCGGCCCCGGCATGACGAGGGATCAGGAGACCGCGCCTTCGGTGGGTACGGCCTTTTCCTCGTCCTTCAGTTCGGTGACCAGAGTGTTGGTGGTGAGGAGCAGACCGGCGATGGAGCCGGCGTTCTGGAGGGCGGTGCGAACCACCTTGGTGGGGTCGATCACTCCGCTCTTGCCCAGATCCTCGAAGTTCTCGGTCAGGGCGTTGTAACCGAACCAACCCTTCTTGGCGAGGACTTCCTCGACCACCAGGGATCCGTCACGGCCCGCGTTGTCGGCGATGGCACGCGCGGGAGCGCGCAGGGCCTGGCGGACGATTTCGACGCCGAAGTGTTCGTCGCCCTCGATCTCCAGGGAGTCGAGTTCGGGGATGCAACGCAGCAGTGCGGTGCCGCCGCCCGGAACCACGCCTTCCTCGACCGCGGCGCGCGTCGCGGCGAGGGCGTCCTCCACGCGCAGCTTGCGCTCCTTCATCTCGGCCTCGGTGGTGCCGCCCACCTTGACCACCGCGACTCCGCCGACGAGCTTGGCGAGCCGCTCCTGGAGTTTCTCCTTGTCGTACTCGCTGGTGGAGCGCTCGATCTGGGCCTCGATCTGCTTGATTCGGGCTTGGATGTCGCTCTTCCGGCCCGCGCCGCCGACCAGGATGCTGCGTTCCTTCTCCACGGTCAGCTTCTTGACTCGACCGAGATCGGCGAGGGTCACGCTCTCCAACTTGCGACCGGTATCCTCCATGATCGCGGTGGCGCCGGTCACGGTGGCGATGTCGCCGAGCATGGCCTTGCGGCGATCCCCGAAGCCCGGAGCCTTCACCGCCACGACCTTCATCACCCCGCGCAGCTTGTTGACCACCAGCGCGGCGAGGGCTTCCCCCTCGACGTCCTCGGCGATGATCAGCAGCGGCTTGCCGCTCTGGGCCACCTGCTCGAGCAGGGGGAGGAAGTCCTGGAGGTTCGAGATCTTCTTCTCGTGGACCAGAACCAGGGCATCCTCGAAGACGGTGCTCATCGAGTTCAGGTCGGTGATGAAGTAGGGCGACAGGTAACCCTTGTCGAAGGACAGGCCCTCCACGAAGTCGAGG
This sequence comes from uncultured Planctomycetales bacterium, assembly GCA_964454065.1. Classification (GTDB taxonomy): domain Bacteria; phylum Planctomycetota; class UBA1135; order UBA1135; family UBA1135; genus CAYVRL01. Next base: position 6,587 of record CAYVRL010000077.1, read on the forward strand.
ACGGTTTCGACGCCGTTGGCCTCTTCCACGGTGATGACGCCCTTCTCCCCGGCCCGTTCCACGGCCTCGGCGAAGAGCTCACCGATCTCGCGGTCCTGATTGGCCGAGATGGTGCCGACCCGGGCGATGTCCTCGCGACGCCCCTTGACGCTCTTGGACATGCGGGTGATCTTCTCGACCGCGGCCCGCACCGCCTTGTCGATCCCCGAGCGGAGTTCGGTGGGGGCGACGCCGGCTGCCATGTAGCGCATGCCCAACTTGAGCATGTTGGCGGCCAGGACGGTGGCGGTGGTGGTGCCGTCACCGGCCTCGTCGTTGGTCTTCGATGCGACCTCGCGAACCAGCTTGGCACCCAGGTTCTCGAAGGTGTCGGCGAGTTCGATCTCCTTGGCCACGGTCACTCCATCGCGGGTCACCGAGGGGCCGCCGAAGGATCGTTCCAGGATCACGTTGCGACCAGCGGGGCCGAGGGTCACGGAAACCGTGCGAGCGAGCTTCTCGACGCCGGCGTAGAGCCGTTCGCGGGCTTTGTCTTCGAACAGGATTTGTTTGGACATGGTGGTTTCCTCCCGACTCAGCGCTGGATCTTGGCGAGGATTTCGTCGGCGCGGAGGACCTTGTAGTCCTCTCGGTCGAATTCGATGGAACTCCCGGCGTACTTGCCGAAGATGACTTCGTCGCCGATCGCGACGGGCATGTCCATGCGCTTGCCGCTCTTGTCCAAGCGACCGGGGCCGACCGCGATCACCGCGCCGCGCTGGGGTTTCTCCTTTGCGGAGTCGGGCAGCACGATGCCGCCGCTACTGACGGTTTCGGCTTCGAGGGGGCGCACCAGAACGCGGTCCTCGATGGGAGTGAAGGCGGGTTTGGTGCTCTTCCGGGTCTGAGTCTTTGCCATGATGAACTCGGGGGCTGTTGGGTCTCTAGAAGTCGGCGTCGTAGTCGTCCGCGTCGTCGTTGCCCTCGTCCTTCTTGGGCAGTTCGGTAACGAGGCAGTCGGTGGAGATCAGCGTGGCGGCGACGCTGACTGCGTTCTCGAGTGCGGTGCGGGTGACCTTGAAGGGATCGACGACCCCCATTTCCATCAGGTCGCCGAACTGGTCCGTGAGGGCGTTCCATCCGTAGCCGAAACGCTTCTGGGCGAGGATGTCACGTCCCACGACGGAACCGTCGCGGCCCGCATTCTCGGCGATCTGGCGCACCGGCTGGCGAAGGGCGTGGGCCAGGATGGTGCGGCCCAGACCGTAGTCGCCGGAGGCGCTCTCCTGCTCGAGCATCTGCGCGGCGCGCAGCAGCGCGGTCCCGCCGCCGGGCAGGATGCCTTCCTCGATGGCGGCGCGGGTGGCGTTCCGAGCGTCCTCGCAGCGGGCCTTCTTCTCCTTGACCTCGGTCTCGGTGGCCCCGCCGATCTGGATCTGGGCGATCCCGCCGACCAGCTTGGCGAGCCGCTCCTCGAGCTTCTCGCGATCGTAGTCGGAAGTGGTCTCCTCCATCTGGCGGCGGATCAGG
>CAYVRL010000078.1:0-8056 GCA_964454065.1 uncultured Planctomycetales bacterium
GGAGAACCGGGGACTCGCGGCCTTCCTGAGCGGACTACCCGAGCGCCTGAGCGCCTGCCCCGCCCCGGTGGTCGCGAACGCGGGAGGGGAATCGGTGGAGGACTACCGAGAGACGGTATCCGCCCTCTCCCGGGCGGGTCCTTTCGCTGCCATCGAATTGAATCTGAGCTGCCCGAACGTCCAGGGCGGCCACCTTCCCTTCTCCACCACTCCAGAGGCCGTGGCCGAAGTCGTGGCCGCGGTCCGCCCCCTCTGCAAGCTTCCGCTCTGGGCCAAGCTCTCTCCCAACGTCACGCGGATCGAACCCCTGGCGCGGGCCGCCGAAGGGGCTGGGGCCGACGCCCTGACCGTCGCCAACACCTTCCTCGGCCTCGCGGTGGACTGGCGTCGCCGCCGCCCCCTGCTCGGGGCGGGCTACGGAGGCCTCTCCGGTCCCGCCATCCGTCCCCTCGCGATGCGCCTGGTTCACCAGGCCTCGCGTGCGGTCTCGATCCCGATCATCGCCTGTGGTGGCGCCGCGACCCCCGAGGACGTCCTGGGGTTCCTGGTCGCGGGAGCGAGCGCGGTCCAGATCGGGACCGCCGCCTTCCGGGAGCCCTCCCTCCTCTCCCGGCTCGCCCGCCGCCTGCGCGAGCTGCTGGCCGAGGAAGGGCTACGGGCCGAGGAGCTGATCGGAACCCTGGAATGGCCTCCCGAGTGCGGTTCCGGCTCCGGTCCGAACTAGCCAGCTTCTATACTGCACCGCCCACCGGCGGTCTGCATCCGTCCGGAAGGGGAACGCATGGTGGACTTCGACTCGATCAGCGATTCCTTCAGCGCCGTTGGCCAGAGCTTCGGTCGCCTGCTGAAGGGCGTCTTCGGCTCCCAGAACCGGCGCCGTCTCAAACGGCTCTACCCGCTGGTCCGACGGATCAACGAACGGGCGGAGTGGGCCGCGGCCCTCTCGGGCGAGGAGATCCGGGCCCAGACCGCCACCTGGCGTCAGGAGATCGCGGACGGCCGCCGCTTGGACGACATCCTGCCCCAAGCCTTCGCCTTGGCCCGGGAAGCCGCGGAGCGCACCCTCGGGTTGCGCCCCTATGACGTGCAGTTGATCGGGGGATTGGTCCTCCACCGTGGTGCGATCGCCGAAATGGCGACCGGCGAGGGCAAGACCCTGGTCGCCACCCTTCCCGCCTACTTGAACGCGCTGGCGGGTTCCGTCTACGTAGTGACCGTCAACGACTATCTGGCCCGTCGGGACGCCGAGTGGATGCGCCCGGTCTACGAATACCTGGGGGTCACGGTGGGAGCGATCCAATCCGCGATGGGCCCCGCGGAACGCCACCCGGTCTACGCTTGCGACATCGTCTACGGAACCAACAACGAATTCGGTTTCGACTACCTTCGCGACAACATGAAGTCGCGGCCCGAGGACCAGGTCCAGAAACGCCTGGACTTCGCGATCGTCGACGAAGTGGACTCGATCCTGATCGACGAGGCCCGGACTCCGCTCATCATCAGCGGCCCGGCCTCGGGCGACGCGGAGAAGTACCGGATCGGGGCCCGGGTGGCCAAGCAGCTCAAACCGGAGCACTACGAGTTGAAGGAGAAGGAGAAGCAAGCCATTCTGACCGAGGAGGGCATCGTCGAGGCCCAGCGGCTGGTCGGAGTGGAGGACTTCTATTCGGATCCGGTGGCGATGGAATGGCCGCACGTGATCGAGACTTCCCTGCGCGCCCTCCATCTCTACAAGAACGATGTCGACTACGTGGTCAAGAACGGTGAAATCATCATCGTCGACGAATTCACCGGTCGGTTGATGGAAGGGAGGCGCTGGAGCGACGGTCTCCACCAGGCCTGCGAGGCCAAGGAGGGCTTGAAACCGCGCGCCCAGAACCTGACCCTCGCCACCATCACTTTCCAGAACTATTTCCGTCTCTTCGAGAAGCTCTCGGGGATGACTGGAACGGCCATGACCGAGGCCGGCGAGTTCGCTTCCATCTACGACCTCGACGTCTACTTGATCCCGACCAATCGACCGGTGGTGCGCGACGACCAGCGGGACGTGATCTTCCTTCACGAGAAGGACAAGTGGAAAGCCATCGCCGCGGAGATCGAGGAACTCCATGCCAAGGGTCAGCCGGTCCTGGTGGGCACGATCAGCATCGAGGCCAGTGAGCTGCTCTCCGGGCTGCTCCAGCGGCGGGGCGTCCCTCACGAGGTCCTGAACGCCAAGCACCATGAACGCGAGGCCGAGATCATCGCCCAGGCGGGGCGGAAGGGGGCGGTCACGGTGGCCACCAACATGGCGGGGCGGGGAACGGACATCGTCCTCGGTGGCAACCCCGAGGCCATGCTCCACCAGGAGATTCGCCGTCGCGGCCTGGACCCCGAGAGCCAGGCCGAGGAGATCGCCGCCCTGAAGGCCGAATTGGAAGCCCGTTGTGCCGTGGAGAAGGAAGCGGTCCTGGCGGCGGGTGGTCTCTACGTGCTGGGCACCGAGCGCCACGAGGCACGACGGATCGACAACCAGTTGCGGGGTCGCTCCGGGCGCCAAGGCGATCCCGGCCGCTCACGCTTCTTCCTCTCCTTGGACGACGACCTGATGCGGCGCTTCTACCGCGATTGGGTCAAGAACTTCCTGGCCAAGGCCGGGATGGGCGGCGGTGAACCGGTGGAATCGGCGATGGTCAGCCGTGCGATCGAGAAAGCGCAACGCAAGGTCGAGAACTACCACTTCGAGATCCGGAAGAACCTCCTCGAGTACGACGAGGTGATGGACAAGCAGCGCCATCTCATCTATCAGCAGCGCCAGGAAGCCCTGGAGTCCGCCGATCTCGACGACCGAGTCATGGCCATGTTCGAGGAAGTCATCCGCGAGGCGGTGGACAAATACCGCGGCGACGGCCGGGACATTCCTCCGGACTACGAGGCCCTCGCGGACTGGGCGCAACGGAAGTGGAACTGGGAAGGGGATGCCCAGCTCCTGGAGGAGACCGGCATCTCCCACGTGGAGGCTCTGCTCCTCGACGACGTGAAGGAACGGATCGAGAAACGCCGCGAGGAACTCGGAGCGGAGGGTTTCGCCCAGCTCCAGCGCTTTCTCGTGCTCAATGCCATCGATTCCAAGTGGAAGGACCACCTCACCAACATGGATGCCCTGCGCCAGGGAATCGGCTTGCGCGGCTACGCTCAGGTCGATCCCAAGAACGAGTACAAGCGTGAGGGGCTCGAACAATTCAACGACATGCTCTTCCGGGTGGCGGACGAGGTCAGTGATTTCCTCTTCAAGGTCCAGATCCGACGCGAGGACGAGGAACAAGCGCTCCGCCGGAATTACGCCCAGCAGCAGGCCTTTCACCCCTCCTTCCAACCCTCCTCGGTGTCCTCCGGTCCGGTCCGCGGCGAGGGCGGCCCACCCCGGAGGCAAGTGGCCGTGGGGTACCGTGCACCCGCGCGGGAGGATCCCCTCCAAGCCTTCGCCCGCAAGCGCCAGGCCCAACGAGAAGGATCGGAAGCCGCTTCGGCGGGAGGCTCCTCCTCCGGGGATGCCACGCCCTCGCGGGCCGCGGTGGCCCCCCCCGCGAGCTCCACGACGAGCTTCGGCAAGGTGCCCCGCAACGCCCCTTGTCCCTGTGGCTCGGGAAAGAAGTACAAGCAGTGCCACGGGCGCCACGGCTGATCCATGGCCGGGCGTCGGGACGCCGCCTACCTGCTCTACGACTGGCTGCTCCATCTCGTCGGTCTGGTGGCGCTCCCTTTCGCGTTGTCGAAAGCGCTGTTCTCCGCGCGTGCCCGCGCGGCTCTCCGCCAGCGCATGGGCTTCGGGACGGGCCCGGGACTGGCCCCGGGTTGCCTCCTGCTCCATGGGGTCTCCGTGGGTGAGGTCTCGGCGATGCGTCCCCTGGTCCGGATCCTGAAGGATCGCCACCCGGGACTCCCCCTCGCGATCAGTTCCACGACCCAGGGGGGCCGAGAGACCGCGGAACGGCTCTTTCCCGAACTGCCCGTACTCGCGTTCCCGGTCGATCTCTCCTACGCCTGTCGCCGTTTCCTGAAGCGGATCGCTCCGCGCGGGGTCATCTTGATGGAACTCGAGATCTGGCCCAATTTCCTTCGGGTTTGCGACCGGATGGGGGTGGCGGTCGCGATCGTGAACGGACGGATCACCGAACGTTCGTTGCGGGGCTACCGGAGGGTCCAGCGTTTGCTTCCCCAGTTCGATCGCATTCGGGTCTATGGGGTTCAGAACCAGCGTTATGCCGCGCGTTTCCGCCAGCTCGCGGTGCCCCCGGATCGCATCCACGTCACCGGCAACTTGAAGTTCGATATCCCCACGGACAAGGTCGGAGCGAGTCCCAAGGCCTGCTGGAACCGGTGGGTGGGTAATCGACCCTCGGTGGTATTCGGGAGTACCCATGAACCCGAGGAGAGCCTGTTGCTCCAAGCCTTCGAGGCCGATTCCTCGTTCGCGGAAGTCCTTTTCCTCGTGGTTCCTCGACACCCCGAGCGGGGGCAGCGCTTGCGCCGCGTGTTGCAGGACCTGCTTCCCCGGCGCCGGATCCTGCTCCGCAGTCAGGTGGAGGAGGAACCCCTTCCGGCGGGCGCGGTGCTCGTGGTGGACAGTTTCGGAGAACTGGAATCCGCCTATCGGGTCGCCCGCGTGGCTTTCGTCGGGGGATCCTTGATTCCCCACGGTGGTCAGAACGTGCTGGAACCCGCCGCATTGCGTCGTCCGATCCTGGTCGGCCCCCACACCGAGAACTTCGTGGACGAGGTCGAACTCCTGGCCGGGGCTGGGGCCCTACGGCGCGGTGATTCGGCCTCCGTTCTGGTAGGCTACGCGCGGGAGTGGTTGCGGGATCCCGCTGCCGCGCAAGCGGCTGGAGCCGCCGGAGCGGCCGCTCTCGAAGGCCGAAGGGGTGCCGCCGCCGCGACCTTGCGGCTCCTGGAATCCTCCGGCATTCTCTCCTGACCCCCCGTAGGAAACGCACGCACCCTCCATGAACAAGAAGCTCTTCACCTCCGAGTCCGTCTCGATGGGGCACCCGGACAAGGTGGCCGACCAGATCAGTGACGCATTCCTCGACGCCTGTCTGGCCAAGGATCCGGCCTCCCATGTCGCCTGTGAAACCTTGGTGACCACGGGCCTGGTCATGGTCGCCGGCGAGGTGCGCACGGATACCTATGTCAACATCCAGGAGCTGGTCCGCAATGTGCTGCGCGAGATCGGCTATACCCACACGGGAGTCGGGTTCGACGCGGATTCCTGCGCGGTCATTTCCGCGATCCATGGCCAGTCCAAGGACATTTCCATCGGTGTGGACGGGCTCCGGGAGACCGGCGCCGGCGACCAGGGAATGATGTTCGGTTTCGCCTGCGACGAGACCGCCGCCTTGATGCCGGCCCCGATCCACTGGGCGCACCAACTGATGGGGCGTCAGGCGGAGCTGCGCTCCACCGGCGCCCTTCCCTGGTTGCGCCCCGACGCCAAATCCCAGGTCACCATGGAATACGACGGGGATCGGCCGCACCGGATCACCTCGGTGGTGCTCTCCACCCAGACCGACCAACGGGACATCGAGCAGATCCGCGCCGAAGTGGAGGAACGGATCATTCGTGCGGTGCTTCCCGCCGAACTCCTGGACGCCGAAACCCGTTTCCACATCAATCCCACCGGCCGTTTCGTCACCGGTGGCCCCCACGGGGATGCCGGGCTCACCGGCCGGAAGATCATCGTCGATACCTATGGCGGCATGGCCCGGCACGGTGGCGGCGCTTTCTCCGGTAAGGATCCGACCAAGGTGGATCGCTCCGCCGCTTACGCCGCCCGCTGGGTGGCCAAGAACGTGGTCAAAGTCGGCTGGGCACGGCGCTGCGAGTTGCAGCTCTCCTATGCGATCGGGGTCCCCGAGCCGGTTTCCCTGCGGGTCGACACCTTCGGGACCGGTTCCTTCTCGGACACCCAGATCGCCGTGTGGTTGCGGGAACTCTCGCCCTGGCAAGGGCACGCCCCATTCACCCCCGACTGGATCATCGGTCGGTTGGGCCTCCGTCAACCCTCCGGATGGAGCTACCAGGAAACCGCGAGTCAGGGCCACTTCGGTCGGGACCGCTTTCCTTGGGAAAAGCTCGATCTGGTGGAAGAGCTGCGTTCCCTCTCGATGGCCCGCAATTCCGCTTGAACCCTCCGTCCTCGCTTCCTCCGCTTCCCACCAAACCCACACCCCGGTCCCTTCCATGACTTCCGCTGCTGCTTGCGACTTCAAAGTCGCCGATCCCTCCCTCGCCGACGAGGGCCGTTTGCTCATCGACTGGGCCGAGAGCCGGATGCCGGTGCTGATGGCTCTGCGCGAGCGTTACGCGAAGACCCAGCCCCTGGCCGGCCAGCGCATCGCTGGTTGCCTGCACGTCACCAAGGAAACCGCGGTCCTGGTCCGCACCTTGAAGGCCGCCGGAGCCGAAGTCGCCTGGTCCGGCTGCAACCCCCTGTCCACCAACGACCCGGTCGCGGCCGCCCTCGCCGAGGATGGCATCCACATCTACGCCTGGTATGGGCAGAACACCGAGGAGTTCTACTGGTCGATCGATCGCACCATCGACTTCTCCCCGACCTTGACGCTGGACGATGGTGCGGACCTGATCTTCCGGGTCCACAGCACGCACCGCGACAAGATCGATGGCATCGTCGGCGGTTCCGAGGAGACCACCACCGGTGTCCACCGGCTTCGGGCGATGGCCGCGGATGGCAAGCTCGCTTATCCGGTCATCGCGGTCAACGATGCGGAAACCAAGTGGGACTTCGACAACGTCTACGGAACCGGTCAGTCCAGCCTGGACGGTATCCTCCGTGCCACCTCGGTGTTGTTGGCGGGCAAGAATTTCGTGGTCGCGGGCTACGGCCACTGTGGCAAGGGGTGCGCGATGCGGGCCAAGGGCCTGGGTGCCAATGTCATCGCCACCGAAGTCAAACCGACTGCGGCCCTGAAGGCCACGCTCGAGGGGATCCGGGTCATGCCCATGGATCAGGCCGCAGCCGTCGGCGACATCTTCATCACCGCCACGGGGATGAAGGACATCCTGGTGAAGCGCCACTTCGAGGTCATGCGCGACGGGGCGATCGTCTGCAACACGGGCCACTACGACTGCGAGATCAACCTCGCGGACCTGGATTCCCTGACCGTCTCCAAACGTACGATGCGGGAGAATTGCGTGGAGTACCGGCTCCAAGACGGTCGCCGCATCTACGTACTGGCCGATGGCCGCCTCGTGAACCTCGCTGCTGCCGAGGGTCATCCCTCCGAAGTGATGGACATGAGTTTCGCCAACCAGTTCCAGGCGATGATGAAATTGGCCCGGGATGGGGCAACCCTGTCCAGGGGCGTGCATACCCTTCCCGAAGAGCTCGACCAGGAGATCGCGGCCATCAAACTCGAGTCGATGGGACTCGGCATCGACCGGCTGACTCCCGAGCAGATCGCCTACGCGACCGACTACTCCCAGGGCACATGATGGACCAACGGCAGCTTCGAACTTCCCTTCGGAGGGGTTTCACCCTCCTCGAGATCCTCGTGGTGATCATGATCATCGGGATCCTCTCCTCCTACCTGGTGGTCAACGTTCCGGAATGGATCGACAACGCCAATCAGACCGCATGCCAGCAGAACATGCGCCGCAACTACGGTCTGCTCCAAGCCTGGCGGTCCGATCACTCCATGTCGTGGCCGCGAGACGAGGGCCAGCGCTTCTTCCTTCGTCTTTGGAAGGACGATTCGGTCGAGCACACCGAGAAGAACGTCAAACTCTTCTTCTGCCCCTCCGAGCCCTACGGTGAGATCCTGGCCCCAGGGGAGGACGTCTTCGCCTACCTCGACGACTGGGATGCAATCGGTCCGGGATACACCTCCTATGCCGGCTTCACCACCAACGGCGACCGTCAGGTGCGGCGCAAGCTCAACAAGAGCCCGGGGCACACCGTGATCATGTCGGACGCCCACATGACCCACCGCACCGCGCTGGTCTATTTGACGGGCGATGGGGGACTCCACAAGCTGCTCAAGTCCGACATGGAGGA
>CAYVRL010000079.1:0-8047 GCA_964454065.1 uncultured Planctomycetales bacterium
CCTTTTGCTCGAAATCTGGATGATTGTCGAATCAGTGCTCATTTTCTGCCCATTGACCGTGGGACGAACGATGACCTGGGAATCGCCTCCGGCCCCACCTCCGTAACCAGCCCAAGGCGTGAGCAACTCACCCTTGGTCACGGAACCATCGTTGTTGAGTCGGCTTCCCCAGAAGTCGTTGCCGACGTCCCCGTCATCGGAGAACACTCCGCGGCCCGCTTCGCCGGGATCGGCCCCACGAGTAGGATGGCCGTAGTCGAAGGGGATCGGGGGAGACGTCCAAACGGGATCGAAAGCGGTCGAGGAGGCGGGATCCTTGGGGTCGACCACGTCGACCTGTTCGTCCTCCATTCCGTAGACTCCGTGGGGAGTGGTGGGTGGACTTTGCGGGTTGTAGTCCAACGGGGTGTTGAAGGAGCTCCCGCGCATTCCCGGCTCGCCCCCGAAGACCGGGAGATCGGTGGGACGAACGGTGAGAGGATCCCGATAGATCCCATCCGGCCAGTAGGGGTCGCGGTCCACGTCGTGATCGGGGCCGTTGTTGTCCGCGCTGGCGGGTTTTTGATGAGTGGTCCACTTCGCCCACCAGATCGCCATGTTGGGCGTGAGGGCGAACGTCCCGCCGCCACCGCCACCAGCGAGCAGATTCGCGGTCTCGGCCTGATTGCCTCCATTCGACACGTTCTGGGATTGCTGGAAGCCGCCCTCCCCACCGCCTCCTCCGAGGCCGGTCAACTGGAAGGGGCCATCACCGGGATCCCCTCGAAGGGTTTCCTTGAGGCCCTCCCGAGAGGACATGCCTCCCAAGCCCCCTCCACACTCGCCGAGGATCGGCCCTTCGGGGAATTGAGGGGAATTCAGACTGGTGGGCCAGTGGGAATCGTTGCCACTGACATCGATGGTCCCCAGAATCCGGACCTCCCCTTGCGCGTAGATGATCAAGGGATTGGTGCCCCGCGCCCGCAAGGAGGCGCCGTTCTCGATGGTGAAATCGTCGCAATAGAGCACCCCGTTCACGAGGGTGAAGGTGCGGTTGTTGGAGTCGCTGATCACCAACTGACCATCCGTGAAGATCTCTCCGGAGGTTTCATTCCAGTAGAAATCGCGATCCGGAGGAACGAACTGGCCCGGATAGTGGAAACTCGCGACGACTCCTCCATCGACGATGTCCGCGAGGGGCTCGCTGAGACCGGCCTCGGTATCGATCATCGAGGCGTCGGCGAAGAAATCCGAGAACTCGTCGATGGCCACGTCATCGTTCGTCCACCCGAACAGGGTTCCCGCATCACGATAGACCTGCTCCAGCGTCGGAGTGGCGTGGTACGGGGAAGTCCACGAAGCCTCATTGGTCTGGCCGACGATGTCCCGGAAGGTATTCTCCATGACGATCTCCAAGTTCCGACCGGGAGGAAGGAGCCCGGAGATCATGAAGTTCACGGTGGCCCCGGTCTCTCCACAGTTCTCACCGAGGACCAGGGTTCCTGGCAGCTTGTTGCTGAAGGTGTTCTCCGCTCCGGAGCCGATCACCCCATCGGAATAGTAGACCGCCAGGTTGTTGCCGTTCAGATTGGAGGACCGCCCATCGATCGGCTGATTGAAGTGAATCGCGATCAAGGGTTCGGGATCGGTGAAGAGGTTCAGCCGCTCGGGCCAGTCGATCGAGAGGATCGAAGCCGGGGTGGGAACGGTGTCCAGGAACAGGGGCTGGCTGGGGGGAACGGGAGTGACGAAATTCCGGGAGAGACCGAGGACCAACTGGTGCCCACCGGTATCCCGCAGAACGTTGCCCCCGAAGCTGGATTGGGTAGGGAGTTCGAGACGGTATCCGTAGCCTCCGGGGACGAAGGCCCCGTTGTCGTTGGAATCATTGGTGGGACAATTCGGGCGGAAGATCACGACCTTCCCCCCTGAGGAGGGATCCAACTCGAAACTCCCGGTGACGGGGCGCCCGCCGAGATCCTGCGAGGTCGTGGTGATGCGGATGGACTGGAACCCGATGGAAAGGGGATCGACGGGGTGGTTGAACTCGATCCGAATGACCCGATTGAGCTCCCAGACGGCGCCTTCCGGGACGTTGGCATTGACCGCCATGAAGTCCCCGGCGGTCTGAGCCTGGGCCGGAGTGAGACTCCCCCCCCCACCGCACGAGGCTCCGAGGAGGCCGAGGAACACGGCTGCCAAAGCACACAGCCGAGGGGTTCGCAGGGTGTCAGGTCGCATTTCGTTCCGATCCAGTGTAAGGGAGTCCAACTCAGGAGGACGCGTTTGCAAGAGGCGAATGGCCTGGGGAGCACCCTTCACCAGCAACTTCCATACCTCTCCCCGGGATCCGGGCCATGCCCTTCCCTGGCCCCGAACGTGCTCCCTCGGGAAGAAGTGTTCGTTTCCGCACGAAGCGCGGTGGCCTAGAATCCCGGCCATGGATCTGATCGCCAGCACGCGGCAATTGCGCAAGGAATGTGCGGATTTGCGTTTCGCGGCCCCGGTGGCTTATGTTTACCGGCCTCTGGACTACGCATGGAAGCCCTATAGCTTGTATCTGCGCCGTTTCGCCCATCCTGGCGTGGAGGCCATCCTCCTGGGCATGAACCCGGGCCCCTTCGGCATGGGTCAGACCGGGATCCCCTTCGGCGAAGTGGCGGCGACCCGGGACTGGCTGGGACTCGCAGCCCCAGTCCTCAGCCCGGAGAGGGAACACCCCAAACGACCCGTCCTGGGCTTCTCCTGTCCCCGCTCCGAGGTCAGCGGCCGCCGCCTCTGGAGCTGGGCCAGGTCTCGCTTCGGCGACCCCAAGTCCTTCTTCCAGAGCTACTTCGTGCTGAATTACTGCCCCCTGCTCTTCCTCGAGGAAGGCGGCAGGAACCGGACCCCCGACAAGCTTCCCGCGGACGAGCGCACGGCCCTGGAAGGGATCTGCGATCGGGCCCTGCGGGCAGCGGTCGCCTGGCTGCGCCCCCGAATGGTCGTGGGAATCGGCCGCTTCGCGGAAACCCGCGCTCGTCGGGCCTTGGCCTCGGAGTCCCTTCCCTGCGCATCCATCCTCCATCCGAGTCCCGCGAATCCCGCCGCGAACCGTGGTTGGGAAGTCCAGGCGGAAACCGCCCTCCTCGCCCTCGGTCTCCCTACCCGGCCCCGGGACACTCGAAGATGAGAGTCCTCAGCCTGAACCTGAACGGGATCCGCTCCGCTTACCGCAAGGGACTGCCGCACTGGCTTGCGACCCAGAATGCGGATCTGGTGTGCGTCCAGGAAATCCGGGCCCAAGAACACCAGCTCGACCCCGAGATGCTCGCTCCCGCGGGGCTGCACGCGGTCTATCTCCCTGCCCAAAGGCCCGGTTACAGCGGCGTCGGAATCTGGTCCAGGCACCCTCCCGATCGGTTCCGGGTCTATCCCGAGTGGCCCGAAGCCCATCTCGAGGGACGTTTGCTGGGAGCGGATTTCGGACGCTTGACCGTGATCTCCCTCTATGTCCCCTCGGGCTCCTCCCAGGATTCCCGGCAAGCATTCAAATACCGTTTCCTGGCTCGACTCCGGGAATGGCTGGACGCGCGGCGGAGGAGCCGCCGCCACGTCCTGGTCTGCGGGGACTGGAACATCGCCCACCGCCCGATCGACCTGAAGAACTGGCGGGCCAATCGGAAGAACTCCGGCTTCCTGCCCGAGGAACGGGCCTGGATGGACGAACTCCTCGCTCCGGGAGGCTGGCACGACGTCCACCGCGAACTCCAGCCGGAAGCCACGGGCAGCGCCTACACATGGTGGTCGAACCGTGGGCGGGCCTGGGAGAACAACGTCGGTTGGCGAATCGACTACCAGATGGCGACACCAGGACTCGCACGGCTGGCTCGCGCGGCTTCGGTGTATCGGGGACGGCGTTTCTCGGATCACGCACCGCTCCTCGTCGACTACGATTACGGACTGAGCTAGAATCGCCACTCGGGACGCTTTTCGCGTTCCGCTCTCCCCCCACCCATTCCCATGAAGAAACTCCTTCCCCTCGTCGTCTCCCTCGTCCTCACCGGCGGCGCCTTCGCGCAAGTCCAGTACTCCCTCAATGTCGACCCCGCGCTCTCGAACAATCAATGGAGCGCCAACACCAGCCTCGGAAACGTCGTCGGGGTCCCGGACCGGAACTTCCAGTTCGACGGTTCGCTCGGGCTCTCCCTGGCTGCTCCCGGTGCCCCCTTCGGGAGCGGACAGTTCAATGGCGGGGACATGTTCACCATCCCCTCCACTTTGGTGGGCAAGATCCCCAACCCCATTCCCTTCACTCCGCCCATCGCTCGAATCGAAGTCCGCTCCATGCACACCGGGGTCAGCGGCCCTTCCTTCCCCATCGACCCGGCAACGGGAGCCTTCACCACGGACGTGGTGATGGACATGCTCTCCGGTGAGATCTACGTCGATCCGTGGATCGGCTCCACCACCATCACCCCCATCGCGGGGATGCAGTCGGACGTCTTCACGGTGAGCGGCACCATCCAGGAGAACGCGGGGCAGGTGGTTCTGGACATGCCTCTCAACCTGGTCTTTCCCCTCACCGGCAGCGTGACCGGCACCTTGTCCATCGTCGGCAACATCGGCGCCTCCGCGACCATCCAGAGCGCCAATATGGTGCTCACCGCGGGGCCCCTGGTTTCCGGTCAGAACGCCACCATGAACGTGAGTGGAGCCTTCTCCAACGCCGCCGCCTACCTCGTCTACAGCGTCCACGGCCTGGGATCCACCCCGGTTCCCCAGCTCGGAATCACCTTGGACCTGAATGGACCGGTGCTCGCGGCCGGCCCCACCACGACCGATGGCAACGGCGTGGTGAGCTGGACGCTTCCCATTCCCGGTGGCCTCTCCGGCGTCCCCGTCTGGCTGCAAGCTTGCCAATCCGGAGCCACGAGCAACGTGGTCGCCACCACCATCCAGTGATTCACGCGGGGGGCCCCCCTCCCCCGTGCGAAGAAGGCGCGGAGTCCGAGTGACTCCGCGCCTTGCTCCTTGGGGAAACGCCGAGTCAGGAGGAGCAGCCTCCCGAGTGACGGGGGGCGGCTTGGATTTCCACCTTGTGTTCGAATCGAAGCTGGAAACCATGCGGTAGCTCGGGCTTGGCCAGGACGCTGCGCCCGCCCAGAGCTCGGTCGCGGACCAGCGCGGCATGCTGCGGATCCACCAGACGACTCATCTCCTCGATCCAACCCCGAATCCCGTGTTCCAGGATGTACACGTTCGGTACTTGCATCAACACCAGCCGTTTCCAAGCCAGCGTCGAACGCTCCTCATCCGTATCCACGCACACGAATACCGTCCGCGGCGGATAGGTGGCCCGACCAAAGGGGGCGAGCCGATCCACGTCCTGAAGGACCGCGTCCCTCAAATGGAAGATGTTGTAATCGGCTTCGTCCCGGAAATCGAGGATCACCAGGTTGGTATCGTCGTCGTCCATCAGGGATAGCAACTCCTGGGGTTGGATTTGCACTTCCCGGTCGTCGAGCAACACCTGTTTGTCCTTCCCCGCGACTTCCCACTTCTGATCCAAGGTGGGTTGTCCGACCCGCATCAGGCCGAAAGCGCTCAAGATCAGTGCCAAGGCGCCGATCTTCCGCCAGCGCCGTTCCCGAGCGCTCACCCGGACCACCTCGACGCCATGGAGAGTACGCCGCATCTCCTCCATGAACCAGAACATCCCGATGGCCAGCAATCCGACGATCAGGGTCGCGGTCCCGATCGGAACCCCCAACCAATCGGAGAGGGTATAGCGACCGAGGAAACTCGACATCCAGAAGGACTGGAACTTGGCGACGGTCTCACCAAAGGCGAAGATGCCGGTGGCCACCCCGAGAGCGAAGAAGAGACCGTCGACCTTCAGGGTCGCCGTGCTGACCAGGGAGGTGCCCGGGCAATACCCTCCGATGACGAATCCCAGGCCCATGATGAACCCACCCACGATACCTGGCCACAAGTAGGTGGTATCCACCCACACGCGGTCGTAATCCAACCAGCCCACCGCCGAGAACCAGAAGACCAAGCTCATGGCGGTGACGATCGCCGTGAACATGACTTTCACGACCGCCAGATTCTTGAAGTAGAACTGCCCCGCGAGGACTCGGGAGTCCCCGAATCCCGAGGATTCGAGGATGAAGCCGAAGCCGAAGCCGATCGCCAAGTAGAGCGAGGCCAGGAGGATTCCCGAGGAAGGGGGTCCGCTCACGAAAGGTCCCATTTCATTCCTCCATCAGTTCCAGACCCGGCGCAGGAACCAGGCCAAGCCGTAAGCGCCGGCGAACATCGCGAACATGAAGGCCCAGCTCCCAACCGAAAGGACCGCGCCTCCGGAAAGGGCCTGGCCGGAAGTACAGCCTCGCGCCACTCGTGCACCGAAGCCCATCAAACCCCCGCCCACGAAGGCCAGGAACCAGCGCTGGGCGTTCCCGATGTGCGGCCCCCGGAAGGTCTCGAGCTTCACTCGGCCCCGCAGCCAGCCGGACACGAATCCTCCGATCATCAAGCCCGCGATCACCAAGACCACCCAGTGATCCAGGGCGTTTCGAGTCCCCCCCGCCAGAGTCGCGACCCCGGGAGTCACGTCCACGTGGTGCGGAGCGATGAGTTTCTCGAGGAAGGCATCGACTCGAGCCACTCCGCCGGATGCGCCCAGCCCGTTGCCAGTCAGGAGAAAGGCGAGGAAGAGGAGAGTTCCCAGGGCGATTCCGCCCAGGTAGGGATTCCAGAAAGGAGCCTTTTTCTTGGGGGGCTTCATCTCGCTACTCCCGCGAATCACCGGGATGGGTTTCCAGTTCTTCCCATCCCGTGATCATCACTTTGAAGTTGGTGGTCGCGGTCGTCCCGGTCGTAGCCAGGTACAGGTGAAGGAAGAGGAAGGCGGCGAAGAGCCACGCTCCCAGACTATGGAGCGGGGCGAGAACGCCGAGCCCACCCGCGGCCGAGGTCAAGCTGGGCCACGCCCAGGAAATCCACAGGAGCAAACCCGTCAGGAGCTGCACCGGGAGGAGGACGTTCAGGAGCAACAGATAGGCGATCTGCTGCAAGGGATTGAGCTTGTGGCCCGGCCGCTTCTGGATGGGGTGCTTTTCGCCATGGAAGATCCCATAGCCGTAGTACCTGGCTTGACGCATGGCCAGGGCGAAGAAACCGCGGGGCTCGGGCAGGTAGTTCCTTATCGCCCCCGAGAACACGTTGTAGAGCAGCCCGAGCAGGGCATTGATCCCCAAGGCGATCCCGAGGATGTCATGCACTTCGATCGCGGTCTCGAAATCGAGGAAACGCAAGGAATCGGGAGCGTGGATCACCAATCCCGTCGCGAGGAGGAGCAAGATGCCCAAGGCCTGAACCCAGTGCCACATGCGTTCGTGGAAGTCGTACAAGTAGACGCGCTGCATTTCATTCACCTCCGTCCGCCTGCCGACGCTTGGCAAGCACGCGCAAACCGCCATGAACGCCGACCGCGAGGAGCACGACGATCACGGCCAGGATCCCAGCCACGTCCATGCCCTCGGCGGCATCGCGACCGAACAAGTAGAGCTCCGCACTCTCTCGGGAAGGCTGGAAGCGGATGTCCCCATGGGAAGAAACCACCCTTTCCCCGACGCACGCGACCGCCGACCCCGCCAGGAGTTCGGGAAGAGGGGCTCCAGCCGGACGGTAGGAAGCCAGGGCCATCCCTCGGTAAATCCGAGAACGATCCGAGTGGCAACTCCGACAATCCCGAAGCGCGAAACGGCCCCCGGTGACACCATGACTGAGTGCACGGGGTTCCACGTCCCCGTGCAAGTGGGGGTCCCGCACCCCGACACCGACCAAGAGGCCGCGAACCAGATCCGTCTTGAGGGGATCGTCGAGGCGGGCTTCGCGCTGATCGATCCTCCCGTCGTGGTCGGCATCGAAGGTCTCCATGACCTGGGGACGAAAACCGCCCTCTGGAAGGAACAGGGCCTCCTGGAGAAGGTCGCGAGCCACCGGGGCTTCCGTGCTCCCATCCAGCCAATACCAGGTGGTCAGCAGGTTGTAGGGCATCAAACGATCACGCCCATCCGCT